>JAJYNB010000003.1 GCA_021786555.1 Bacillota bacterium
TCTGGGCTGTTACCACTTTAAAATAGCCAGCACTGTAAACCACCTTACGGCTACAGTGCTTACCAAACCCTTCCTATGCCAACATTAATCGTTATTATAATAACATTACAAAATATTGTCAAGAGAAGCTTGCGCCTCCCCACTACCTTTCCCACAATGTTTCACTACTATTCATGCCCGTTTTTGGCGCTGACAGGCGTTAATATAATATGTTTTTGCCTGTTGGATTATGCGCTTTCCGTACCAAGGCTTTGGCCATACTGCTGCAAGACCTGACCCATCTCCCCAGAAGTTTGGGTTTTCATTATTACATCCCGCATTTTGGCAGCATCCCTCAATCCCTTCGTATACCAGGCAACATGTTTGCGCATTTCCTGAACTGCCTTATCACCTTTTATTTTTGTCAGCAGGGAAAGATGTCTCAGAGCCATGCTTATCCTTGCAGCAGGCAAAGGCTCGGGCAAAAGCTCACCCGTTTCCAGCAGATGAGATGTGCGGACAAAAATCCAAGGTTTCCCCAAGGAACCGCGCCCGATCATTACTCCGTCACACCCCGTTAACATCAACATTGCTCTGGCGTCTTCAGGTTCCCAGATATCCCCGTTGCCGATGACAGGGATGCAAACCCGCTTCTTGATCTCTGCAATAGCGCTCCAATCTGCTTTTCCGGCGTAAAACTGCTCTCTGGTCCTGGCGTGGACAGTCAACGCGGCGACACCGACACTCTCTAATGCCTGGGCCAATTCTACCCCAACAAGGCTGGAAGCATCCCAACCAAGCCGTAATTTCACAGTTACAGGTACCTTTACAGCCTCCACTGTGGCAGAGGCTACTTTTTGGGCGAGGGGAATGTCTTTTAATAATGCCGACCCTTCAAAGTTCTTGACAATCTTGGGCGCGGGACAGCCCATATTGATGTCAATAATTTTGGCACCCTGTTCCTCCGCCAATTTGGCCGCTCTCGCCATGATAACGGGATCAGAACCAAAAATTTGCACCACTACCGGCTGTTCTTCACCGCTGATGTCAAGGATTTGCCAGGTCCTCGCATTGTTGTAGGTTAAGGCCGTGGCGCTAATCATCTCTGTCCAGACCAGATTAGAACCTAACTCCCTGGCCAGCAGCCGGTAGGCTTTGTCAGTAACCCCGGCCATGGGAGCTGAACATACGGGATAATTGAATTCAAATTCACCCAGCCGCATTATGCATCCTTCCCACTCCGAAAATTAAAGGCAGGTGTGCACCTGCCTTTAATTTTGCCTGTTGCGCTCGTAGATTATCCGTAAACCCTCCATTGTCAGGAGCGGGTCGACCACATCTATGGTTTCTGAGTGTTCCGCAATCAACTCAACCATATGCCCTGTGCCTATCACCTTCACAGGCTGTCCGATTTCCTGTTTTAACCTTTTGACCACACCATCTACCTGCCCGGCGAAACCGTAAAGAATTCCTGCCTGCATCGCTTCCACGGTGTTCTTGGCTATTACGGCCTTAGGTTTTACAAGCTCTATGCGAGGTAGCTTGGCCGCCCGTTGAAACAATGCTTCTGTCGCAATCTCAACACCAGGGGCCAATGCGCCGCCCAAATACTCGCCTTTGGGGGAAATAACACAAAACGCAGTGGCTGTCCCGAAATCCACAATAATTAAAGGCCCTCCGTAACGCTCAAAAGCGGCTACGGCGTTGACAATCCGGTCTGCGCCAACTTCTCTGGGATTGTCATACAATATAGAGGCGCCGGTTCTTATTCCCGGTCCTACAATCAAAGGGTTTACCTTAAAGTACTTCCTGCCCAAATCCTGAAAGACAGGCATCAGCGGGGGAACGACCGAGCTAATCACCAGAGCGGAAACATCTGCAAAACTCCTGCCCTGCAATAGAAACAGGTTATGCATCAAAACTGCGTACTCATCGGCAGTTTTGTCAAGGTCGGTAGAAATCGTCCAGTGGTTGAGCAGATCTTTATCTTTGTACAAGCCCATGACAATATGGGTATTTGATACGTCAAATACCAGAACCATTGGACACCCCCCCGAACTGGACTTCCTCCATTTTACCAGAACACTTCCTAAGGTGCAATCCTGGGGCATGTTTATCCGACTGGCCCAGCCGACCCACAATTAGCGTTTTTCATCCCTAGTGAGCGACCTAAAAGCTCATGTACATTATGTAGGGTGGTAAGGGCCTAGTTTACAGGACTTCCTGCAGTCGCCAGGTTTTTCCTCAGGGCACGGCTGAAAATGACTACGACTGCCCCCTTAATCAAGTCAAGCCCGATGAACGGCAGGAAACCCCATTTCACCACTCCGAAGACTGTCATTGGCTTATGCAGCCAGGAGTTGAGGCTCAGATACATGTAAATCAGCCCAAAAAGGTAAATACAAGCAAGGCCGGCTAATACGGCAACGGCAGAAAGAATTATTCCGGGATCCTTTTTGAATTTGACTATTTTGCCTACCGCATAGGCAGCAGGTATGTATCCAAGGAGAAAACCGAAAGTGGGCATGAGGAAGTAGGTTATCCCCCCGAACGGCGGAGTAGCAAAAACCGGAAAACCGACCAGGCCTAGTAAAGCGTATACTGCCATGGACCAAGCCCCTAACCTGGGTCCTAACACAAATCCTGCCAACAGCACGAGCATTGGCAAAATGCTAAAGGGGACCAGGCCTTCCGGCACATAGCGAAAAATTACGGCGGCGGCACAAGTCAGGGCGGTAAAAAGAGCAGTGTGGGTTATCTCTCTGGTCTTCAAATCAGGTCTCCTCCTTTATTTGTAAGCTAATTTGTAATGGCAGGTTTACAATTATCCGGCAAAAAAGTCTCAGTTAAAATTATAATCGCCCCTGCTTCCCCGCAGGGAGACCTCCCCCGAGTAGAGTTTAACCAACCGGTTGTCAGCGGTCTTTACAATCAAGGCACCATCTTCAGCAATGTCAATACTCTCTGCCAACCACTCCTCCTTGTGTTCTTTCACAACCACAGCACAGTTTAAGCATACAGCCATGCTTCGCCACTCAGCTAGCACTTCTGATAGTTTACCGGCAAGCAGCAACTGCTCCAGGCGCTCCAGTTCCCGCAGCATAGCCTGAATCAAATCCACCGGCAGCACAGGCCTTCCGCTTTCCAAAGACAGGGAAGCAGCCATAACCTCCGGAGGAAGGTCCTGCTCCCCCAAGTTGGCATTTACGCCGATGCCAATAACCAAAAAATCTACTGCTTGCCACTCGCCGAAAACTTCCGCCAGGATACCTCCGACTTTCTTGTTCCGAATCAGAATGTCGTTGGGCCATTTAATTCCTGCCTTCAGTCCGGTAACCTTGTTTATTGCCAAAGCCACAGCGACACCGGCCAGCAAGGTATAGGAGGCTACGTCCTTTAGTTCCAACCCTGGACGCAGAATTACGCTCAGCCAAATTCCTCCCTGAGGTGAAAGCCACTGTCGCCCCCTCCTTCCCCTGCCCCCGTTTTGAGTTTCGGCCAACACCACCGTGCCATCCAGAGCTCCGGCCCGGGCCAGTTCTTTGGCCACTTCGTTGGTGGAGGAAACCTCATGCCGTATTACAAATTCCCTGCCCATTTTGGCTGTTCCCAGGTTGTGGCCTAGAACATATTTGTTCAACGGTCCGCTGTTTCTTTCCAGCCGGTGACCGAGTCTGGTTTGACTCGCGATGCTGTATCCTTCTTCCCTCAGATGGCTGATGTGTTTCCAAACCCCGGCACGGGAGATGCCTAGGACCTTGCTCAATTCCTCACCGGAAACAAACTCGCCCCCTCTAGCCAGCAGCAGACCCAGGATTTTTTCCCTCATCCTACTTATCCCCCATTTTATTTCCCCACTCCAAAACGCAACCAAGTTTCGAGGCGTGGTTTACAAGGCTTCAGGCCCGGTGGTGGCATGGATTTCGTGGTTTACCGTCTCTGACGGATGATTATGCTCATTAACAAAAACAACTTTGGGCTTATGGGCCCTTGCTTCCGTCCCATCAAAAATTCCATAAGAAATAATTATTACTGAATCTCCTGGCTGCACCAGACGGGCAGCAGCCCCGTTCAGACAGATTACACCCGACCCCCTGGGGCCAGGGATAACATAGGTCTCCAACCGGGCGCCGTTGTTATTATTAACCACTTGAACCTTTTCATTGCAAAACAAATCTGCCGCATCCATCAAATCCTCATCAATCGTAATGCTGCCTACATAATTAAGGTTTGCTTCCGTGACTACGGCGCGGTGAATTTTTGACTTCATAAGGTGTCGAAACATTTTAGACCTCCGTCAAAGTTATGTTGTCGATTAGCCGAGTTTTGCCGAACCGGACGGCAACGGCAACCAAAGCACCCTTGTCGATACTCTCGATGGGCTGAAGGTTAGACCTGTCGCAAATTTCTACATAATCTACATTTGCCCCAGGAGCATCCTCGATCATCTTTAACATTTCTTGTCTAATCTTGGCGCTGTTCCTCTCACCTGCCCCATACAGTCTTCTTGCCTGCTGCAGCGCCCCGTTCAAAACCAGGGCATCGGACCTTGCCTGAGCCGATAGATAAACGTTGCGGGAACTCATGGCCAGCCCGTCCTCTTCCCTGACGATGGAAACAGGCACTATCTCTACAGGAAAATTCAAATCCAAAACCATTTGCTTGATAATTGCCAGCTGCTGGGCGTCTTTTTCTCCAAAGTAAGCTTTGTCCGGTTGGACTATATTAAACAACTTGCTCACTACCGTGGTTACGCCGCGAAAATGCCCGGGACGTGACCGACCACAAAGCCAGTCTCCTAAAAGAGCTACCTCCACCTGGGTAAGGGTTTTGCCTGGATACATTTCCTCTACAGCAGGCGCAAAAATTATGTCAGCGCCCGCCTGTGCGGCAAGAGCGCAGTCCCCCTCCAAATCTCTGGGGTAACTGCCAAAGTCTTCCTCGGGCCCGAATTGCAGGGGGTTGACAAAAATGCTTACCACTACCAGCCTATTTGCTTGAGTCGCCCTGCTAATCAGGCTCAAGTGGCCCTTATGCAGATACCCCATGGTAGGCACAAGCCCAACCGTGCCGCCTTCGAGTCTGGCTTTGCGCACAGCTGTTCTCATTTCGCTGATTGTCCTGATAATTTCCACTGTCGTTTTTCACTCCCATTTATCTGCCTAGTAGAGTTTGGACACTTCCTGCTTTTCAGCCAACCCGAAAGCATGCTCCCTGGCGGGAAAAGCCTTTTGCTCTACGTCATTTTTAAAGGCAGTGAATGCCGCCAGCATTTGCTCCTGCAAATTGCAGTACTGTTTAACGAATTTGGGCACCTTTGTACCGTTAATCCCTAACAAATCGTGGCTTACCAGTACCTGCCCGTCACAGCCCAATCCGGCTCCAATCCCAATGGTTGGAACGTTTAACTTGCCCGTAACGGTTTCAGCCAGCTGCGCCGGGATCAGTTCCAACACAATAGCGAACACGCCAGCATCCTGCAAGGATAATGCATCAGCGAGCAATTTATTGGCCGCTGCTTCTGTTTTTCCCTGAACCTTAAAACCGCCTAATTGGAGTACGGATTGGGGCGTTAGTCCAAGGTGGCCCATAACGGGGATGCCGGCTTCTACAAGGGTCCGCACCACTTCGGCCCTCTCTTTGCCGCCCTCCAGCTTAACCGCCTGAGCTCCTGCTTCCTGCAGGAACCTGCCGGCATTGCGCAGCGCCTCAGCCGCACCGGTGTGGTACGTCAGAAAGGGCATATCCCCGATAACCAGAGCGCGCTTGCTCCCCCTGGCTACCGCTTTGGTATGGTGAATCATATCCTCTAAAGTGACAGGGATGGTGGTTTCGTAACCCAACACAACATTTCCCAAAGAATCTCCAACCAAAATTGAATCGATCCCTGCTTCATCCATAGTACGGGCAGTCGCGTAATCATATGCCGTCAGCATGGTTATTTTTTGGCCCGCTTGTTTTTTGGCGATAAAATCACTGGTAGTAAACCTTTTCAACTCTTTCTCCTCCTTTAAGTACCTCGCGATTTCTCTTAAGAAGTTCTCCTCATCTTCCGTCCGGTTATTTTGCGTGAAACCGGCTTATATTTACCCAACAATTTTACCAGAATTTCTTTATTCTCTTCTGGCAAACCACCCTTAGCCTGGGCAATTTCGACCGCCCACAGACCCAGCTGACTATATATTTCGCTGATGTGATCAGGCATTTGGTTTAGATGTTCTGAGACCACCGGATAATCTCCCCTGGCGATGGGCCCTGTCAAAGAGGCCGGGAGCCCCACCTTTTCCAAATTGGCTAAAGTGCCCCGCATCAAGGGGAGCAGGGATTCCACGGCATCCTCTCTTTTAAACCCTGCACCTTCCAGCAGGCTAACTGCAATCTCAGCCAACACCACCAAGTAATTTGAAGCTACACATGCCCCCGCGTGGTAAAGAGTTTTCCCCTGCGCCTGGTAACAGTGGGGTATACCGCCCAAGTCTTGGACGAGTCTAAAGCCCAACTCCAGGTCGTCCCCTTCTACAGCAAAGTGTGTTCCCTGCAGACTGGCAAGAGCCATTTCCACACTGGCAAAGGACTGCAGGGGGTGAATCGAAAGCACCTTAGCCCCCTGGAGCCTGGCAGGGGCCATAACCGCCGAAGGAAGCGAGCCGCTGAAATGAATTGCTGCCTGGCCGCGGTGGAAAAAAGGAGATAATTCCCTTACCAGGGGAGCTATAACCCGGTCTGGAGTTGCAACCAGGATTATTTCGCTTTGCTCAATAACCTGCTGCGCTGTCCGGACTTCCGAGCCAACTATTTTTGCCAGACGCGCCGCGCTGCTCTCCCTGCGGCTGTTTACACCGGCAATCTCATGCCCCTGGGCATGGAGCTTGATTGATACAGTACTTCCCACAATACCGGCGCCGATTACTCCTACCTTCACCCTGTCTCCCTCCTCACCCTGATTTCCCGCTTGGCTGGAATATAAAAAGCCTCCTGCGGGCAGCAAGAGGCAAACAGACACCCCAGTACCCGTCTCAGTCCTTAGGATCCAAGCGGAAAAAACGCTATGAAGCTATTGCAAGATTTAAACCGGTGCAGTTCCTATTTAGATACTACCCGTTAAACTTAGTTTATCAAACCATTTCTGTTTAAACAAGAAAATTTTCTGATTAAGGGTTTCTTTGATCAAATCATCAATCGGTGTTCCAGCTAGTAACATGTCAGGTTCCACCTCAGCTAAGGGAACCAGCACAAACGCTCTCTCTTTCATTCTGGGATGGGGTATCTGAAGTTCGGGCACGTCAATTTGTATCGCGCCGAATAAAACAATATCCAGGTCGATAACCCTGGGGCCCCATCTCAGCGTCCTCACCCTGCCCATGTCTGCCTCGATTTGTTGCAGGCCGTGCAACAGCTCAAAAGGTTCCAAGCTAGTTTCCACTTTTACCGCCGCATTGAGAAAATCGTCCTGGGCCAAAAAACCAACCGGTGCGGAACAGTAAAGGGAAGATACAGCCTTTAGCTGTGTATTTTCTAAGCTGCCCAAGTTTTCCACGGCCAAAACGAGGTGTCTCTCTTTATCCCCGATGTTTGAACCAATACTGACATAAGCTTCCACCGGTTTAGTCAGCATAACCCCTCTCCCTCACTAGCTCAATGGCTACATTGCTGAAAGGACCGGAGATAGGCGCGTGAGGCTTATTCACCCTGACCAGAACCTCCTGGACACTAAATTCCGCCAGGATCCTGGCTGCAATCCTCTCTGCCAAGGCTTCAATCAGCCGGTACCGCTCTCCCTCAACCATATCTTTCACTGTTTGGTAAACCTCAGCATAGTTCACGGCCTGCTCCAGGCTGTCTTGTACTCCCGCCGGACCAAAGTCCCCCCTTAATTCCAGGTCGATGATAAATACCTGGCCCAGAGCCTGCTCAGCCTCTAAAACCCCATGAAAACCCCAAAACCTCATTCCTGTAAGGAGAATCTTATCCATCATAGTCTTCGCCCCGCTGGCCGCGCACTATGGCATCGGTCATTTGACAGATGCGTTTCATTTCTTTCACATCGTGCACCCTGACAATATCTGTGCCATAAGCAATCCCCAAGGCTACTGTTGCCCCGGTGCCCTCCACCCTTTCATGGGAAGGAAGTCCGAGCGTATTGCCAATCATAGATTTGCGTGATGTGCCCAACAGAATCGGATACCCCAAGGACTTAAACTCACCTAACCTAGCCATTACCTGCAAGTTCTGCTCTGTGGTCTTGCCGAAACCGATACCGGGATCGAGGATAATCTTCTCATCCTTAATCCCCGCCGCATGGGCCAGTTCCAGGCTGCGGGCAAAGAATTTAAACATCTCGCCAATTACGTCTTGGTACTCAGTTCCGTCCTGATTGTGCATAACAATTACCGGCACATCATACTCGGCCACGACCTTTGCCATGTCAGGGTCGGCCTGCATTCCCCAGATGTCGTTAATCATATGGGCGCCCGCCTTTAAAGCAGCCTCCGCAGTCTTGGCTTTATAAGTGTCAATGGAAATGGGAACCTTCAGGTGGGGCAGCAGCGCTTCCAGTACCGGAAGAATTCTTTCCATCTCAGTCTCAGCCGATACCACTGTATAGGACGGGCGGGTAGACTCGCCGCCGATATCGATGATGTCCGCCCCTTGCTCAACCATTTCCACAGCATGCTCAATAGCCTTGGATCGGTCAAAAAACCTGCCCCCATCAGAAAAAGAATCGGGGGTAACATTTAATATCCCCATGACCAGGGTCCGGTTGCCTAAGGGGAGCTTATATTCACCGCAGTCCAAACCTGCAAACCGGGTGTCCGGGTAGTTTTCCAGGCATTTCAGCACAGCGTGGGCAATCTGTTTTAGTTTGAAAGGCTGGGCCATTAATTTCTTACAAAGCAAGCTGTATTGACGTTTCGTCCCCATCAGCAAAACGTCGCAGGATTCCACCGAACAGCCTATGACCCCCCGGTGTACAGCCGCCTCTCCGCCTTTGGCCAACATTTCCTGTTTCAAAATCTGGGCGGCCTGAACAGGAATGTGTTCCACTTTTATCACCCGATGCAGAGCTTTAGGCAGCATCACAGCCAAGCCGCCAGGGTCCGGCCCTATTCTGGCCAAGGCCTTTTTCGCCTCCGCTTCAGTCTTGAGTTCCAATACCCTGGCCACAAAATCTTGCATACCTTTTCCTCCTAAAACTCGAGAGACCTGTGTAACTTTAGCATTTCCTCAGCTTTGTAGCAACTGGGCCTGCCCTGACAGCCGTAACAATCCCGGCTCAAATCATCCGCCTTGGCCAACCACCCTCCGATCTCCGAACCCTGCGGCGAGCGGTGCTGCACTATTCCTTCTATTATAACACCGGTTTTCTCCCGGCCAAATCCTGCCTTAAGCAAAAGTGGCTCAGCCAACTGGGGGGCGGCTTGACAATGATCCTCGCCTCTGGCATATTGGACCCAGCGCCCGATGTCATGCAGCAATCCCGCTGCATAAACCAGAGGCTTAACTTCAAAGCGCTGTTCACACCCGCTTTCCAGGGCTATCAAATATGCAAGCCGGGCTACATAAAGGGCGTGGTTGTAATCGTGCTTGCAGTATATCCGTTCCCTTTCTGCTGCCGCAATCCTTGCCAGATAGTCCTGGTATTGGGTGTCAACAATAATCTTTCTGACCCTGTACATACTCTCCCACCTTTAGAATAAACAGGACCCCAGGACAATATCCTGGGGTCCCTGAGTTTTGGCTAAAACAGGCCTGTGATTTTACCACTGTCGTCAATATCCATGTTGCATGCTGCCGGGCGTTTCGGCAATCCAGGCATTGTCATAATCGCTCCGGTGATTGCTACCAGGAAACCGGCCCCTGCAGATAACCGCACCTCCCGGACAGTGATGTTGAAGTTGGTTGGCCGGCCCAGAAGATTAGGGTCATCGGAAAGAGAGTATTGAGTCTTGGCCATACAAATTGGTAATTGACCATACCCGAGATCCGTATATTTTTGAATCGCATTTTCAGCTTCTTTAGTAAACATTACGCCGTTAGCGCCGTAAACCTCTGTGGCGATCTTAGTGATTTTGTCCTTGATTGGCGGCTCGAGTTCGTACAAGAGCTTAAACCGGGAAGGTCTGTTTTCCAGCGAGTTTAGCACTGTTTGTGCGAGCTCCTCTCCGCCGGCGCTCCCCTTGCCCCAAACCTCTGACAATGCAACTTCCGCTCCCAGCTCCTGACACCGTTTTCTGATAAACTCCAGCTCTTCCTCGGTATCCGTTGGGAAACGGTTGATGGCTACCACTGCCGGTACGCCAAACTTGGCTACGTTTTCGATATGTTTTTCCAGGTTGGGAATGCCTTTGCCCAGAGCTTCCAGGTTTGGGGTACCCAGGTCATTCTTAGCCTGGCCTCCATTTAGCTTGAGCGCCCGTACAGTGGCTACGATTACAGTCACCGCAGGCGTCAGGCCGGCAAAGCGGCACTTGAGGTCATAGAACTTCTCCGCTCCCAGGTCGGCGCCGAATCCGGCTTCCGTAACCAGGTAGTCGGCCAGCTTGAGACCAAGTTTAGTGGCCATGATGCTGTTGCAGCCGTGGGCGATGTTAGCGAAGGGACCGCCATGCACAAAGGCAGGAGTGTTCTCCAAGGTCTGAACTAAGTTGGGCTTGATGGCGTCCTTCATCAAAAGAGCCATAGCGCCATGAGCTTCCAAGTCTTTCGCCGTCACAGGCTTGCCGTCATAAGTGTAGGCTATGACAATACGGGCAAAACGTTCTTTCAGATCCATCAAATCACTAGCCAGGCAGAGGCAGGCCATTACTTCGGAGGCAACTGTAATATCAAAACCGCTCTCCCTGGGTACACCCTCGGTGCGTCCGCCCAAGCCAATAACTGTTTTGCGCAGGGCTCGGTCGTTCATGTCCAGAACCCGGCGCAGTACAATCTGACGTGGGTCAATGTTTAGGGGGTTTCCTTGCTGCAGGCTGTTATCCAACATGGCAGCCAGCAGGTTGTGGGCCGTGGTGATAGCGTGGAAGTCGCCGGTGAAATGGAGGTTGATATCCTCCATAGGAACTATTTGAGCGTAACCACCCCCGGCGGCGCCGCCCTTAATCCCGAAGCATGGTCCCAAAGAAGGCTCACGCAGTGCAATCATGGCTTTTTTACCCAGCCTGTTTAGGGAATCACCCAGGCCGACAGTTGTGGTAGACTTACCCTCACCGGCGGCAGTGGGGTTGATGGCTGTAACCAGAATCAATTTACCATCGGGTTTATCCTTAAGCCGATCCCATGCGGCGAGGGAGATCTTGGCTTTATACTTGCCATACAATTCGACCTCGTCTTCAGGAATATCAAGACCCTTGGCAACCTCCATTATTGGATTCATTTTTGCGTCTTGTGCAATTTCAATGTCTGTTTTCAATACTTCTCACTACCTTCTCTCTAAGCTAAAGTACTTTTATAGTATTCTCTCCAGGATTTTTTTATCCTCCTTTGAATATAAAAAAAATTGAAATATTAAATTACCAAAAATTAATAAAATTTTAATTATTCTGTAAAAATGTAAAATAAAATTAATTATTAAGTGATTTACAAATAAAAATGGCAGGGCGTTCTCCACCCTGCTATTTTTATTTAACCGCTTTGGCCAGGCTGAAATCCTCCAGAGTCTTTAATCCAGATATCTGAACCAATTGTGCTGTAACACTGACCTTCAAATCGGGGAAGGTGGTTGTGTAGGGGTCAATTACTGT
>JAJYNB010000133.1 GCA_021786555.1 Bacillota bacterium
CCTGGCTAGGTGGCACGCCTACTAAGAGGGGCGCTGCCTGATTGATGGGACATCCCCTTTGCGGCCAGAGGATTCAGCCTCTTCCCCACTTTTCCGGTTCGACGCTCCTGCACCGTGTCGCAGGGTCTTCAAATCGAGAAGATTGGGTGTTTTGCACCTCTTGCAGATAATGCTTATTTGGGATGCCGCCTCTGATCCTACCGTTATTACAGCCAATAACCGTCCACAGCTCTGACAAAACCACTCTGTATCCTCCTTACTCACCCGTTCACCCCCCAAGAATAAAAAAAGCCGCCATTAAGCGACAGCGGGCCAGTGGCCTCATATTAACGATATTTGTGTTGTGCTAATTTTTTTGTTAATATTGTTTAAAGGAGTTTTTGCTGGAAACTCGAATATTGTCGGAAAGAATATTATCCGAATATTCTGTACCTTTGGGGGGGATTTTGCTTGGCCCGGGAGAAAATTTTAATTGTAGATGACGAAGAAGATATTCGCGCCCTAATCTTAGCCTACATGAACAAAGAAGGCTACAAGGCGACGCAGGCAACTTGCGGCACTGAAGCGCTATCCCTGGCCCGAAGCGAGCGACCTGATTTGATCATCCTGGATGTGATGCTCCCCGACCTGGATGGCTTGGAAGTTTGCCGCCAACTGCGCAGTGAATTTACCATGCCTGTCATTTTCCTTAGCGCCAAAAGCGAAGAATTTGACAAAGTCCTCGGCCTTTCCCTGGGCGGAGATGATTATCTGACCAAACCTTTCAGTCCACGGGAACTGGTAGCCCGAGTCAAAGCAATCCTGCGCCGTTCCAATACCACCGCCCAACCTGCATCGGCCGAGTCATCCCACATTTTGCGGTTCAAGCACCTCGTTATCGATATTAGGGGTTATGAGGTTACTTTTAAGCAAGAACAGATAGTATTGCCAGGCAAGGAATTCGAATTATTTGCCTTTATGGCTCTCAACGCCAACAAGGTCTTTAGCCGGGAACAACTTTACCAGAGCGTCTGGGGTGCGGATGCCATGGGTGACAGCCGGACGGTGCTGGTCCACATCCGCCATCTGCGGGAAAAGTTTGCCCCATACCAGGAACTGGCGGACTGTATCAAGACGGTTTGGGGGATTGGATACAAGTTTTTGCTGGATACTTAAGCCCATGATACCAGTCACAGTCGTAGACATTGCGTTCCCGGCAGCGTGGACAAGCGAGTTCGACTAAAGAACGGTCTCCTGTTGCAAGGCGTACCTCAGCCAGCTTCCGCCCGCATTTGTGGCAGTACCAAACCAGTCCCTGCAGATCGCCTCCGGATTTGTTCAAGATGTCCTCACCCCCTTAACCTGATTCTATCAGGTGGAGGTTAAGAAATAAGGCATTAATTATTAACAATTTATTAACTTTTCTTAATTTTCTGATAACTTATTTTCATGCCCTGCAGGCTCAACAGGTAAGCTGAAGGTGAAGGTACACCCCTGCCCAGGTTGGCTGAATACCCATATCTGACCCCCCATGGCTTCTATAATTTCCTTGACAATAGTTAAGCCCAGGCCATGCCCCCTGGTTCGCCGCAAAGGATTGCGTTTCCCCCGGTAAAACCGCTCAAAAATATGGGTAAGGTCCTCTGGCGCGATGCCAATTCCTGTGTCGCTGACCTCAACCATCACGTTCTCAGCGGCATAAGCCCGAAAGCTGATTTTCCCCCCGGCCGGGGTAAATTTTATGGCGTTGGTCACCAAATTTACCACCACTTGGTTCAGGCGTTCCTTATCAACACATATTCCGGGCAGGTTAGCCTGAATTTCAACCTCTAAGCTCAGCTTGGCCACCTCCAATTCTGTTTTCAGAGCGCCGGCAAATTGAGTGAGCAGGGGGGTCGCCCCATAGGTTTGAATATCCATGGGCAAATGGGCCTCAAGCCGGGAGAGGCAAAACAAATCATCTATCAATATGTTTAGGCCAATTACCCTGCGGTAAATAATCTCCAAATAGTTTGCGACCTCCTGGGGATCCTTTACTATCCCGTCTCTAAGGGCTTCCGTATAACCCTGTATGGCCGAAATGGGCGTGCGCAGCTCATGAGATACACTTGCAATCAGGGTGCGCCTGGCCCGCTCAGAGGCCAGGATCTTCCTGTTAACCTCTTTTTGGCGCTCAAGGGCCTTGCGCAGCAGGCTGGTCCGTTCACGCACTTTGGCTTCCAGGTTTTCCACCAAGTTTTTCATTCTGGCTGACATTTCGTTAAAAGTCAGCACGAGAAGGCCGATTTCATCCTTTTGGGTCACAGGAATTTGCACGCCGTTGTCCCCATTGCCCAAAGTCCCTACTGCTGCCATGAGCTGGCGGATTGGCCGGGTGACCCGGTATGAAAACAAGACCGCCAAGATAACCACCAAAACCAATGCCAGCAAACTCGTGGTGATGGCGCGCAATTCTAACGTTTGCACCTGTTTCCGCGTGTTTGCCTGTATCGTATCCTCAATCGGGTTAACAACCTCGGCAACAGGCACGGCAAAAACCATGCTCCAGCCATTTACGCCCAGAGGCGCGTAGAAAAGATACTGCTTCAGGCCGTGCAAATCGACCGTCAGCAGTCCGCTTCCTCCTGCCCCGATTTGCCGCGCAGCGGCGGACAGCTGCTGATTACCCAACTGCAAAAGATTTGCACTTTTTGTGCCACTGATATCAAGGCTGCTGTAGCCTTTAGGCTGGGCTGCAATCACCTGCCCGTCGCTCCGCAGGAGAAAGGCGTAGGCCCCAGGCTGTTGAAAGTGGATGTCATCGAGAATCCCTTTCACCAAGTTTTGCAGAGTTACGTCAACCCCCACTATGCCCCTGAACTGCCCATTCTCCAGGTAAATCGGCATAAGCGAGGTGACCATCCAACCCCGGCCGGTGACGTCCAAATAAGGCGCCGTCCACACCACTTTCCTGGCGGGATCGTGAGTAGGGTCAGCAGTATAAAAAAAGTTAAACTGGTAAGGGTCAAATTCGGCGGGAAACCATCCCTTGGCAATCATTGTGTGGAAGTCAAGTTGAGGGTAAATGCGGGTTATGGATTCTCTTAAAATGATGTAAGCTGCCACAGCGTGGGAATCCTGGGCCAAGGCGTTGACAAAAAGGGGTTCCAGATACTTGGTACGTCCGATATCCGCCAGGGATCCGGAGCTAAGCCGGGCTCCTTTGCCAATGAAGACTGTGGTCAAATTCTTGTTGCTGCTTATTGGTGTCCATTCGTAGCCGTCCGCCTCCTTCTTAAGAGCGGTAGCGTCTTTTAATGGTTTAAAGAGCTCTGGATGGCTTAAAACCTGCTGGCTTACCGTCGCCAAATAGCTTACCGAGTTCTCGATTTTGGACAGCTCCGCATTTACCAGCTTGGTCTGATTCTCCAGGCTGTTTTTTTGGACCGACTCCACCGCCAATGTCACCTGCCTTTGTCCTTCGAGCACAGCGGCATCGGTAATATCATGAATTGTGCTTAATGTGCCGATTGTAGACAAGAGAATAGGCAAGAGGGCAACCACAAGGATTGTCGCCGCAATGCGGTTGCCCAGTTTGTTCTTAGGACCTCGCACCATCCCGCCACCCCCAAATAACGCCTGGGAGCACGCTGGCTCCTTGACACGTTATTATTTAGACAATTTAAGCAAAATATTAAAAAAGTAAATTAATTTTACCTTTAGCATAATCTTATTAGCAATGTTTTGACCTTTAAAGGTTATTTTAGGGCGTTGAATTGAAAAAAATAGAAAAACCCAATTAATTGGGTTTTTCTATCTCCAGCTGCTTTTAAAGAGCTTTTTTACCAAGATAAGCCGCTTCAATTCTCGGATCCTTCAATAGGGCCGAACTTGCGCCGTCGAGGACAAGTTCGCCCCGCTCCAGCACGTAGGCCCGGTCCGAATAGGTCAGGGCCAGCTGGGCGTTTTGTTCCACCAGCATGATGGTTGTGCCAAGCTCTTTCAGGTTGAGCAGGATTTTAAATATCTCCTGAATAATCAAGGGCGCCAGGCCGATAGACGGCTCATCCAGGAGCAAGAGCCGCGGGTTGGACATCAGTCCCCTGCCCATGGCCAGCATTTGCTGCTCGCCGCCGCTCAGGGCCCCGGCAAGCCTTTTTTCCTTGCCTCTTAAAGCCGGAAACATATCCAGCACATTCTGCAGCTCCTGCCGGATGTTTTTCTTATCCCGGTAGTACCGGTGATAGGCGCCCAATATCAGGTTATCTTCCACAGTCAACGCGTTGAAAATCTCCCGCCGCTCGGGCACCAAACTCATACCCGAAGCCACGATGCGGTGAGGCTGTTTGTTGGTGATATCCTGGCCCAAAAACACCACCTTCCCCCGGCGCACCGGGTTCAGGCCGGTTAAAGCCCCCATGAGGGTGCTTTTCCCCGAGCCGTTAGCCCCCACCAGGGCAATGATTTCGCCTGCCTGCACGTGCAGGGAAATCGCCTTCAGGACGAGGGACTGGCCGTGATATACTTCGACGTCTTCCAGCTTAAGCAGGCTGCTGCACCTCCCTGCCCAGGTAGGCCTCAATCACCCGGTCATTCCGGGTGATTTCCACCGGAGTACCTTCCGCGATTTTCTCGCCGAAGTCCAACACCACTATCTTATCCGCCAGTTCCATTACAGTCTCCATGTCATGTTCCACCAGGACGACGGTGGCGCCTTCCGAGCGGATGCGGTAAATCAAATCCACCAGGAACCTTGACTCGGTGGGATTGAGCCCTGCGGCCGGTTCGTCGAGGAGGATTATCTCGGGCCTCATAGCCAAAGCCCGCGCAATCTCCAACAGGCGTTTTTGGCCAAAAGGCAGGGTATCGGCCGGGGAGTCGGCATAATCCATAAGACCCACCTTATCCAACATTTCCAGGGATGTTTTCCGGATATGTTTCTCCTCTTTCCTGGAGGTCAGCCTGAGGGCGGCGCCCAGCAAACCGGTTTTGGTTTGACCATGACAGCCCACCATTACATTCTCCAGCACCGACATATTGGTGAACAGCTGCAGGTTTTGGAAGGTGCGGGCCATGCCCAGGGCAGAAATCTGCACCGCCGACATGCCGTTCAAGAGCCTTTTGCGGAAGTGAATCTCTCCGCTGCTGGGCGGAAAAACTCCGGTTAACAGGTTGAACAGCGTCGTTTTTCCTGCCCCATTTGGTCCAATCAGGGCTCCGATCTGGCCCTGGGCAAAAGAAAATGACACTCCCTGCAGGGCCTTGACTCCACCAAAGGATTTGCCCAGGTTGTTAACTTCCAGGAGCATTGACATTCCCCTCCCCACTCTTCAAAAGGGCCTTTTCCCTGGTTTTGTCCCGCAGGGAATAGGCTTTTCGCACTATGGATCTGAGGCCGGCCACCAGGCCCTCGGGCATAAAAATCATAATCAGTGCCACAATTATGCCGAAAGCCACAATCTCGTATTCACCAGTGATATTCGGGAAAAACAGGGGCACAACTGTCTGCAGCCCGCGGCGGATAAACACCACGGCCGCCGCCCCGAGGACAGGTCCCCAGATGCTGGCCAGGCCGCCGATGACCGCGATAACCACAAAGTCGATGGAAGTTTGCAAGTCGAAGGTAGTGGGTGAAACAAAAGTGATGTAATGGGCAAACAGGCTGCCCGCGATGCTGGCGTAAGCCGCACTCAGGCCGAAGACCTGGTTTTTGATATTGTGCACCGGTACTGCCATGGAACGGGCCGCCACTTCACTTGTATGGACAGCCCTCAAAGCCCGGCCTACCCGGGAATCTACAATGTTCGATGCCAGGAGGCTTCCTGCGACCACAAAGAAAACCACTAAAAAGTAGAACTTCAGGTCGTCGTCAAACACCAGCGGACCGATAGCCAGGCTGGGTATGGAGGATATCCCCGAAGTCCCGCCGGTAAGCTTGCTCTGAACAAACAAGACGTTAACAATCATGCCAAAAGCCAGGGTTGCCAGGGCCAGATAGTGCTGCTCAAGCTTGAGCAGGGGCAGGCCCACCGCAAAGGCGATGAGCACAGATATAACCACCCCGGTCAGCATGGCCAGCCAGGGATTCAGGCCGTACTGAGTGGTAAGGATAGCGGACGAATAGGCCCCGATACCATAAAAAGCAGCCTGGCCCAGGGAAATCTGCCCGGCGTATCCCATGAGGAGAGCTAACCCCACCGAAACCAGGGTATATAGTCCGGCAAAAATCAACAGGCTGCGGATTGAATTATCCACTCCGAAGGGCAAAACCAGGGTAAAGGCCAGTAGGAGCAGAAAGATAATGTATTTCCCCTTGCTGTGTAAAAACTCCATTACTACCTCTCCTATACCCGTTTTCCGCCGTAAATACCGAACAAGCCCTGGGGCCTGACCAGGAGTACCAACAGCAGGATAAACAGCGAAATGGCGTCCTTGTAGCCGGATGAGATAAAGGCTGTGCCGAAAGACTCACCGATGCCTACTATGAAACCGCTCAAAATCACGCCGGGAACGCTGGTCAGCCCGCCCAAAACAGCGGCCACAAAACCTTTCACTCCGAGGGCCATCCCCATATCATAACTGGCCAGGGTAGGGGCGAAAACAACCCCTCCCAAAGCCCCTACGGCCGCCCCCAGGGCAAAGGCCAGCGTGGACATGCGGCGTGGGCTTATCCCCATCAGGCTGGCTCCCATCTTGTTGATGACACAGGCCCTGAAAGCCTTGCCCATAACCGTCAGGTCCAGAAAGATGTACAGTCCTAAAACGGATACGGCGGTGGCTCCCAGAATCCAAAACTGTTGGGGCATCAGTGCCCCTCCCAGGATTTTGATAGGCCCGCCGCCTGAAAAGGCCGGGATGACCAGGGGATCCGTCCCCCAGATCAGGAGGGCGATTCCCCTCACCGCCATAGAAAGGCCGATAGTAATGATAATCAGGGTCAGGGGAGTGGCCCGGCGGGCGGGCCGGATGGAAATGACCTCCAGGCCCGCGCCAATCAGGGCTACACTGACCACGGCAAAGACTATAACCAAGGGCAGGGGGAGCCCCATGCGCTCATAGGTGACAGCCAGCATGGCTCCCAACATAACAAACTCACCCTGGACAAAATTGATAATCCCTGTCACGTTGTAAATTAAGACAAAACCGAGACCAATCAGGGCGTAGAGACCACCTTGGGCCAGCCCTGTGAGAATATACTGCATCAACGAACTGCTGTCCATAAGGCTCCCCTTCCCGGCTTAGTTTTGGTCCAATGTCCACTTGCCGTTTGCGATTTTGATCCAGACCATAGAACTGGTATCAAGCCCGTTGTGCTCGCTGGGGGACATGTTGAATACGCCGGTAATGCCGGGGTAGTTGCTGATTTTCTCCAATTGGTCGCGGATTGATGAAGCAGTGGGATTATCGCCCGATGCCTTCAGCGCATCCAGCACCATATTCGTGGCATCATAGGCGTGACCGCCGAAGGTGCTCAAAGCCTGGCCAGGGAAGGCGGCCTGATAGTCGCTGGCATATTTGCTCAACACTGATTTCTGCGGATCGGAAGCAGACAGGGTGTCCACGGCCAGCAGCTTGCCTGCGGGGAAAATGACACCGTTAGCGGCGTCGCCCGCCACATCGATAAACGACTTGTTGCCGATGCCGTGGCTTTGAATCTGAGGCATGGTGAGACCCAATTGTTTGTAGCTCTTGGCCACATAGGCAGCTGACGGAGGAGTAGACCACACGATTACAGCCTGGGGCTTGGCATCTTTTACTTTGGTTAACTGGGCGGTCATGTCAGTATCGGAGGCTTCAAATTTCTGAACAGTCACAATGTTGATACCTGCCGCTCCGGCCTGCGCCTGAAACTCTTTCAGACCGCTGTTGCCGAAGTCGTTGTTTACAGGCATGAAAGCAACGCTGGTAATGTTGTGGGCTTTGAGGTAAGTGACCACAACCTTGGCCACCAGGTCATCCGGCTGGGCTGTTTTGAATATCCACTTGTGGTCGGAGGCCGGCCGCACAATGGCTGCGCTGGCGGCAGCTGAAACCATGGGAATCTGCTTATCCATAGCGATGGGTACCATGGACATGCTGGCGCCGCTGGTGGAAGCGCCGATAACTGCCAGGACATGATCCTGCTCAATCAATTGCTTGATATCGAGGGCAGCCTCAGCGGGAGTGCTCTTGTCATCCAGAATCTTCAGATCAACTTTGTGCCCGTTGATACCGCCTGCCTTGTTGATCTGGTCTACCAGCATCTGGGCGGAGTTTTTCTCCGGGATGCCCAGGGAAGACGCTGGTCCGGTAATGTCAAACACGGCGCCAATAACAAAAGGTTTCTTTTCATTCGAGGTCGGTGCGGTAGTAGACGCAGAACCGCAACCGGCAACGAATACAAGCACAAATACCAGGACCACGGACATCAGCATTAACATTCTCTTTTTCATTCACTGTCCCCCTCTTAATTTTGACTTTCTCCTTTACAGGGCTCCGGGCTGGCAGCCAGGAGCAGGAAACTTCCCCCGAAAAAGCGGATTGTCACCCCCTGTTTTCGAAAATATTTCCCACTTTTCTGAATATTCTAGCACCCCAGAGTTTGTCGCCACAAGTGAAACTCCCCCAATGGAATTATGCAGGGTTCAACAGTTTTTTAGCCGGGTTCAGTGGCTTTAGGCGCTGCACAAACGGTTCAAGGACAAAGAATTTGCGCTTATTAACCCCACCTTTTACTCTCAACCGCCAAATAAGGCTTTCCAAGGTTAAAAATCTACCGTTCGAGGAATCTTTTAAGAGAGAAATTCCCGGGCTTTTGGCTCCGGGAACTACCAGGGCTCTTCCACTGTCTCTTGCCCTTTTTGCATAAACTCTTCATCCGTTATCAATCCGTCGTCTTTGAGCTTGGTCATCTGGCACAGCCGCTCTAAATCATGGGCATAGGAAGGTGCAACAATCAGACCCAGGAGGGACATGGACTTGCTCAGCCTGCCATCCTCGGCATGTCTATCTCCGGCCGGGAGGCCTGCCCGGGTATACCCAGGCAGGCTTTAGTCCTCGTTTTTCAACAAAGCCGGAATCTGCGTCTCTTCCTTGACAATGTGACTCTTGAGAAACTGCAGAATTAGCTCTCCCGAACTCAGCAGATCCCCCGGAACCTCCGCTGTTACGGCTGCGGCAAATCTGTTGAATGCAGCATATAGCTCCTGATGTTCCGCCAACATCTCAGCCACAAATTCCTTCCCAGCCTGACCGGCAGCGGCCACAGCGGGATAGATGTGTTCCTCTTCCCGCACAAAATGGGGGCGAATCACCTCGTCAACAATCTCCACCAACTCCCGTCACTCCAACAGAATACCTGTGCGGATCTGTCCCGAATGCGCTATTTCACGCAAATTCCCCTCCAGTTTGGCTAACAGAAGCTGTACGGCCATATGGTCTTCCCGGAAGTGTTCAACCCAACCCATTTGTATGCCCCCTCAGTGCCAGTATGCCTGACTTTACCCTAATTTAATTATACCATCTCATAATGCCTGCGAGTCGAATTTTTCGGAGCGGTCAGAGGTGCATCCATCCCCTTCTCTCGCCAGGACGTCAGTCGAGTCTCCGTTGTCCTACCCCCTCAAAGTCTTTCAAGACCCGGACGCAGGCGTGTCCTCGGACCTCGGACTTCGGACTTCGGACCTCGCATTTCAGGGCAGGTCTGGGTAAGCATAAAAGCCTTGGCGCGAACTGACTCCCAACATCCCCGCAGCCTTTTTAATCTGGATTAGATAATGGGGCCAATAACACATCCCATCTACCCTGGCCAGTTCCTCCAATCCCTGATAAACTTTATCCAGACCCAGACGATCAGCATAACGCAAAGGTCCGCCCAGTGCGACAGGAAAGCCGGCGCCAGCCTTCATGGCATAATCAATCTCGTTGGGGTAGGCTATTCCTTCCTGCAAACAGGCGGCAGCCTCGTTGATTATGGGCAGAACCAGGTAGCCGGGCAGCCAATCCCGTTTGGACGGACTGCCGTTGTTATCCGGTTCCCGCCAGACCCCCCCTAAATCCCTCTTCTTTTCCCGCAGCTCCTGGTCCCTGGCCTGCCGTCCGCGGTAAAAACCTCCCCTTGCCTTATTTCCCAACCAGCCTTCCCCGGTCATGATACGCAGGGTTTCCGGCGCAGCCATCCTTGGGCCGTAACTCCTCTGCAGGCTGCTGCAAATTTGCACCATAGTGTCAATTCCGATTGAATCAGCAGTCTCAAAGGGGCCGGCAGCAAAACCGAAGTCTCTGAGTGAGCGGTCAATTTCAGAAATTCCCGCCACACCGGCCTCCCAAAGCCTAACGGCCGTAAGCAGGTAGGGCAATACCAGCCGGTTTACCAGAAAACCCGCACATTCCCCGATGAGCAAGGGCTGCTTACCCAGAGTGCGCACAAACTCAAGGGCAGTGTCACGTACAGCCTGACTTGTAAACGCTCCCGGCACAACTTCAACCAGGTCCTTTGTCTGCACCGGGCTGAAGAAATTCATCCCCACCACTTGGGCAGGCCGCTTGGTCAAGGCAGCAAGGCGTGATACCAGTATGGTCCAGGCAGTGGTGACAATAACAGCTTTATCCAGCAAAATTTCGTCCAACTGCTGTAATACCGCGGCTTTTGCCCCAAACTTTTCCGGCACGGTCTCAATAACCAAAGCGGCGTCCGCCAGCACCGCCGGATTCTGTGTGGTTCTGATCCTCAGCAGTTTCAGCCTGATATCCTGTTCCTCCAATTCTCCTTTCCGTGCCGCTCCCTCAAACATGGCCTCGATGCTGGCCATAGCTTTGACGAGAGGCTCCGGCTGAACATCAACCAAAGTAACAGCCATATCCGCCCTGGCCAAAAGGTAAGCTATCTGGGCTCCCATAACCCCTGCCCCGATCACCCCGGTGTTTTCAATCTCCAAATCAGGCACCCCCTCGTTTTTGCAGCCCCCTGCCGCTTCTGCCGTTAATAGAGCAAAATCTATGCCAAACTGACTCGTATACGGCTGGCTCCCCCCCAACCGGTAGCTTTTTCCGGGTTAAACGACAAAAGTCAGGGGTCAGGTGCATCATGCACCTGACCCTTTTGTGCGCAGCAGACTTAATTGGGCTGTTGATCCCGCCCTCGTGAATCAATTTTGACTCACTCCTCATCCTTTTGGGTCATAAATGACTCAGCCAGTTTCCTGGCGGTTGCCCAGCAGGTACTTGCGCACCCGGCGTGAAAAAGTAGACTGGCTCATACCCAAGGCTTTAGCAGCCTTTCTGGTAGTCCCGTACTTGTCTAAGGCCAATTCAATCAACTGTTTCTCCGTATGTTCCAGTACGCTGTTGATGGATTGAAACCCTGCCGCGTCTCCGGCGGCCTGGGCTGTGTCATCCTGGATTACGGGATAAGCCTCACCCCGGATATAGGCAGGCAGAGCCTCCGGCCCAATCCGCGCCCCCGCGGTGGTCACTACCATACGCTCCACCATGTTAGCAAGCTCGCGTACATTGCCGGGCCAGGCATAATCAGTCATAAGCTCCATGGTTATGCGGTCAAGGCTTTTCTCCTGGCGGTATTTTACGTTAAACCGCTTAAGAAAATGCAGCAGTAAAGCAGGAATATCCTCCCCGCGCTGGCGGAGCGGGGAAATTTCAATCGGCACCACATTGAGACGGTAAAACAAATCCTCGCGGAACAAACCCTGGCTTACCCGCTCCCGCAGGTTGCGGTTGGTGGCAGCT
>JAJYNB010000024.1 GCA_021786555.1 Bacillota bacterium
TGCATCTAAACAGGCTAGGTACAAGTTGATTTTCTTAGTCCCGGTACCAAGGGGGGGTATAATGAAGATAAACGGTCAAATACGAAGTTTAACGGCATTTTTCATGTTTTTACCATGCCGGTAGGGGGTAATATGTGAAAAATATGGCAAACAGTACGTCATAAAAGTGAAGAGAAGGCAGGGACAGAAGTCCGTTCTACCTTCTCTTTTGGCAAGCATTTTTTGGAGCGTCTAGCTGCTTATCTCAAGCATTCTGTCCAGGGCCAGTCTCGCCTCGCCCGCGGTTGCCGGGTCTATCTTGATTTGATTTCCCACCCTGCCTGCGGCCAGGTTGTCCAGGGCCCAAAGCAAGTGGGGCCTGTCAATTCGGTTCATGGTAACGCAGAGGCACATTGTTTCATTCAAGCAAAGCACCTGCTTGTCCGGGTTCTCCTTAGCCAGGCGATTGACCAGATTCAACTCGGTGCCTACGGCCCAGCTGCTTCCCGCAGGGGATTCAGAAACCGTGCGAATGATGAATTCGGTGGAGCCAGCCAGGTCGGCTTTGCTGACCACAGCATTGCTGCACTCGGGATGAACCAACACTTTAATCCCTGTATACTTTTGCCGTACCTGATCTACCTGTTCCGGTGTAAATCTCTGGTGTACCGAACAGAAGCCGTTCCACAGTACCAAGTGCGGCGCCCGGGCTGGTAGTTCCTGATCCGGGGCCTCAGGGTCCCACAAGAGCATTTCTTCGGGTTTTATCCCATACTCCAGGCCTGTATTTCTAGCCAGATGTTCATCGGGCAGAAAGAGTATGATTCTGTCTTCCTGCAGCAGCCGGGCGAAAATCCGTCCGGCGTTTGAGGAAGTGCAGGTCATTCCCCCGTGACGACCGCAGAAAGCTTTAATCTCAGCCGTGGAGTTCACGTAGGTGACCGGAACGATTTCCTTGCTGTATTCTTCTGCGAGAATATCCCAGCATTCTTCCACCTGGGCCAGATCCGCCATGTCGGCCATAGAACAACCCGCCTGCAAGTCCGGCAGAATTACTTTTTGTTGCGATGAGGTGAGAATATCTGCGGTTTCAGCCATGAAATGCACACCGCAAAAAACGATGTACTCCGCCTGTCGTTCCCCGGCCGCAAGCTGGGAAAGTTTCAGGGAGTCTCCCCGGTAGTCGGCATAACCGATTACATCGTCGCGCTGGTAGTGATGGCCCAAAATAACCAGGCGATTCCCCAGCACGGATTTGTAATGAAGGATGCGCCGGTCCATTTCAGCCGGGCTCAAGGCCAGGTACTCGGCCGGCAGTATTTCCTGAATGAGGCTCATCACCCAAACCCTCCTTTGTCTCAGTCCATGATGTCCAAACTTATATCCAGGGCTGGGGCCGAGTGAGTGAGCCAGCCCAGGGAGATGAGATTTACCCCGGTGTTTGCCACCTCCCGCAGGGTGGCCAGGGTTATTCCCCCGGAGGCCTCCGTCAGGGCGCGCCCGCCAATCAGTTTGACCGCTTCCCGCATTAGGGGACAAGGCATGTTATCGAGCATGATCACATCTGCCCCGGTGGTCAAGGCCTCTTCCACCTGGGCCAGGCTTTCTGTTTCCACTTCAATTTTGACCATAGGACCTACTGCCGCTCTGACCAGGCTTACTGCTTTGGAGATGCCCCCGGCGGCAGCGATATGGTTGTCCTTGATTAAGACTGCGTCAAACAGGCCAAAGCGGTGGTTGCGCCCACCGCCGGCCGTTACCGCGTATTTTTCCAACGCTCTGAGCCCTGGTGTGGTCTTACGGGTGTCGATAACCCAGCAATTAAAATCCTCCACGGCCTTGACAGCCTGACGGGTAACGGATGAGATGCCCGAAAGGTGCTGCAGCAGGTTGAGGGCTGTCCGCTCCGCGCTCAAAAGCGCCCGGGCCCGCCCAGCGATACTGGCAACCACCTGACCGGGTTCAACTGCATCGCCGTCCAGGGAAAAAGCCGTAAACTTAGCTTCCGGGTCGAGCAGGCGGAAGGCGGCAGCCGCCACATCCAGGCCTGCAATGACCCCTTGTCCCTTAACCAGTAACTGAGCCGTGGCAGAGGAGGAAGCGGAAATCACGGCCTCAGTGGTCAGGTCCTGAAAGCCTATGTCCTCCAGCAAGGCTTGTCTGACTAGATCTTCATACAATAATAAATTCACGCGGAAAACCTCCCGGGAATAAAGTGCCTGTGCTGCCAGGCCAGGTTTGAGGCTGGATAATCGGAGCGGAAATGGCTGCCCCGGCTTTCAGCCCGGTTCAAGGCCGCCACGCAAACAAGTTTTGAGACCAGAAGCATGTTTTTTAACTCAAAATCCTCCGCTCCAGCCTGAAGCTCCAGGAGTGTGCGTGAAGCTTCAGCCAGCTCGCGGCCGTCCCGGATGATGCCGACCTTTGACCACATGATTTCCTGCAGGACTGCCAGTCGAGGATCACTGAGATCAAGCGCTTTCACCCTGGGGATTTCTACCTGTTCCGGCAGCGGTTTGGGCCGTTCAAGCTTGGCCAAGGCCAGAGCTACCCGCCGACCAAAGACCAGCCCTTCCAGCAGGGAATTGCTGGCCAGCCGGTTGGCGCCGTGTACACCGGTGGCTGCGGTTTCACCACAGGCAAGAAGACCGCGGATGTTGGTTTTGCCCCAAGCGTCAGTCTTGATTCCCCCAATCATAAAGTGGGCAGCCGGGGTGACCGGAATGGGTTCACGGGCTGGGTCGATGTCGTGGAAGACAAGCCTGTGGTAGATGTTGGGAAAGCGTGAGCCAAACTTGGCGCCAAGGGAAGTGGCATCCAGGAACACTTCCCGTTCTTCGGCCTGTTCATGCACAATGGCCCGGCTGACCACATCCCGCGGCGCCAGGTCTGCCATGGGGTGATAGGCGGACATAAACTTGGTGCCGTGGTTATCCACTAAAACCGCTCCTTCTCCCCGCACGGCCTCGGAAATGAGAAAAAGCGGATTGGTACCCCGGTTCAGGGCGGTAGGGTGGAACTGGATAAACTCAAGATCCGTGAGTTCAGCACCGGCACCCCAGGCCAAAGCCAGGCCGTCCCCTGTGCTGGGTGAGGAATTGGTGGTGCGGCCAAATATCTGCCCGCATCCCCCGGTAGCCAGGACTACCCCCCTGGAGCTGAAATGGGTCACCTTACCTTGGGATTCAGCCAAGACTCCTGTGCAGCGCCCTTTATGCAGGGTTAGTTCCAGGGCATAAGTGTTGGGAATAAGTGTTATTCCTTCAGTTTGCTGCAGCTTTTGGTAGAGGGCCCGCCATATTTCCGCACCGGTATTGTCACCGTGGTGCAGCACCCTGGCTAGGCTGTGGGCCCCTTCCCTGGCCAGAGACAGTTCGCCCGCCTCGTCAAAGTCAAATTGTACTCCCCATTCCAGCAGGGTTTGGATTGCCTGAGGAGCTTCACCGGTCAAAAGCCTGACCGCATCAGGCTGGCACGCCCCGGCTCCCGCCGAGAGCGTATCAGACAAATGGAGCTCAGGCGAGTCGTTCTTGCCGACGGCAGCTGCAACCCCTCCCTGGGCCAGGGCAGTATTGCAATTGCCCGCCTGGTCTTTGGTGAGAATAATGACTTCACCGTGTTGAACAGCCCACAGGGCAGCGGTCAGGCCGGCAACACCGCCGCCGACAATGACAAAATCTGTTTCTACCACCCGCACGGGCTATCCCTCCAATACTTTAGAAGTCAGAAGTCAGGAGTCCTGAATTCTCGGACAACAACAACCTTTATTCATTTTTATCAGATGACATTACTGGTGTCAAGACACATGTATTGACATATAGACTATTTCTGCTTTAAAATCATCACAAAACAGCCTTTTTGTTAAAAAAATTGTAACTACTCAGGGGTCAGGAGTCAGAATGAGAGAACGTTTATCATCTCGAAGTATTCTGAATTCTGACTACTGAATTCTGAATACTCAGGAATAATGGCTGAGACCGCTGATCATAACCATGCCCAAGGGAGGTAGGAAAGTGCTATACCTGGATTACGCCGCTACGACCCCGGTGCGCCCCGAGGTGCAAGAGGAGATGACCCATTACTTTGCCGCCCAGTTTGAGAATCCTCACAGCCCCCATGAAGCAGGGATTAGGGTCAAGGCGGCGGTGGAGGAGGCACGGGAACTGGTCGGCAGGGTAATAGGCGCATCGCCGCGGCAGGTGGTCTTTACTTCCGGCGGAACAGAAGCCAACAACCTGGCCATAATTGGGGGAGCACGGGCCAGGCGGAAAAAGGGCAACCACCTGGTAACAACGCCCATCGAACATAAATCTGTACTCGGCCCTATGGCAGCCTTGACTAAGGAAGGATTTAGGGTCGACTTTTTTCCGTTAGATCCCACCGGTTTGCTGGAGCAGGAAAGATGGCAGGAAAGCCTCACGCCGCAGACAACACTGGTCTCGGTGGGTCACGCCAATAACGAGATAGGAACAGTGCAGCCTGTTGCAGACCTGGCTCCCGTATTAAGGAAAAAAGGGATTCTATTTCACTGTGACTGCATCCAGACCTTTGGAAAAATATGGGTCAAGGTTGAGGATGTAGGCGCCGACCTGATTTCTGTCAGCGGGCATAAGCTGTACGGGCCTAAAGGGGTTGGCTTTTTGTATGTGGGACCGGGTGTGAGAATTGAACCATTAATGTATGGCGGCGGCCAAGAACGCGGTCTGCGGCCCGGAACCCTGAACGTACCGGCGATAATGGGCCTGGCCAAAGCGGTGGAACTGGCGGGGCAGGAATACAAGCGGGAACTATTGCGCCTCTTGGTACTGCGAAATGAATTGGTTAACAGAGCTTTACTAATCCCAGGGGTTTACCTGAACGGTCATCCTGGGCAGCGCCTGCCCAATCATGTGAATTTGGGAATTGAAGGAATTGAAGGACAGGTAATTGTGTCTGAAATGGGCAAGCGGGGTATTGCTATAAGCACGGGCGCAGCTTGTTCCAGCGGTTCAAGGGAACCCTCCCATGTACTCACGGCCTTGGGTCAGAAAATAGGCGAGGCAACCCAGGGATTTCGCATAACTTTAGGATCTGCTACAACTTTGCAGGATATTTTCACTTTTGTATCCAACTTATCCGCAGTGGTGAAAGACTTGTCGGAACGATTTTTGCTTCAAATATAAGATAGTAAAAAAGGTAGTAGGTGGGTGAATATGCTGCGCAAGGACGGACAAGCCGGGGAAGACAGGCGGGCGCGAGTGCTTGGCCTGCTCAGGGAAAACCAACAACCGCAAAAAGCTGCCGGCCTGGCTAAGCTCACTGGGGTGAGCCGCCAGGTGATTGTCCAGGACATAGCGCTGCTCAGGGCCAGGAAAGAACCTATTGTAGCCACCCCAGGCGGGTATATTTACCTGGCCCAACCGGATCTCAAGGGGGTAAGAAGGGTGATTATGAGCCGGCATGTGCCCGAAGAAACGGAAGAGGAGCTTAATACCCTGGTGGATTACGGTGTGACGGTGCTGGATGTGGGAGTGGAGCACTCGGTATACGGCCGGATTTTCCGCCCTTTGGGCTTGAGGACCCGGAAAGATGTGCGCGGCTTTATCAAAAGAATCTTCGAGACTGATGCCACCCTGCTTAGCTCTTTGACCAATGGTGTGCACCTGCATACCATTGAGGGGCCTGACGAAGAAACCCTCGACCTTGCATGCGCCGAGCTGGCCCGCCGCGGTTTCCTGCTGTAGGCCGTTGAAAAACGGCGTCTAGCTTTGTCGCCGCTGGCACCGGCATCCTCAACGTACGTCCAGTACGCCTGCGGTGCCGGTGCCAGCGGCTTCGCGCTATACTTGTTTTTGAACGGCCTACGTCTGGGGTCATTGGAATTTATAGCCGGTTCCGGGTGGAAACACCGGGGCCGGCTCTTTTGTTTGGTGCTGTTCCGGCCTGGCTTCTTTTAATGGTGTCAGGGGGACAGGTCCCTTGACACTACGTGAAATGGCGGGAAAGATTGCGGTGTCAAGGGACCTGTCCCCCTGACATATGTATTCCTTGGCTTACGGTCAGCACGTCGGCTCGGACTACCAGAGCCGGGTGAAATTTTGTTCCGGAAAAATTCACCCTCCCTAAAGCAGCCAAGTGTTCTGGGTGGCGTTTTTCGCAAGAAATCATGGGGTTGGCTAATAAGCTAAGATTTTGTGGGAACCCCATGAGCTATACTTGTTTTTGAACGGCCTACGTCTGGGGTCATTGGAATTTATAGCCGGTTCCGGGTGGAAACACCGGGGCCGGCTCTTTTGTTTGGTGCTGTTCCGGCCTGGCTTCTTTTATTGTGCGGCAAAGATTGTTACAATATAAAGAAGAGAAAAGGGGGTACCGTTATGCCGGAAGTCTCGCTGGTGAAATGTGAAAGTTATGAGGCGGAATTCATCCGTCAGGCCTTGGAACGGGGAATCGAGCCCTTGGGAGGTTGGAGCAAGTTTCTCAAGCCCGGCCAAAAGGTCTTGTTGAAGGTGAATCTGATTGGTCCTGTTCCGCCGCAGCAAGCTGCTACAACTCACCCGGAGCTTGTGAGGGCATTAATTCGCATTTGCCGGGCCCAGGGCTGCGAAGTCTGGGTCGGGGACAGCGCCGGCGGAGCTATCGCGGGAATCTCCCCCACCGCCAAAGCCCTGAAGGTGGCTGGCTTTGAGGCGGTCGCTGCGGAAGAGGGAGCGAAAATCATAAACTTTGACCAGGCAGGAGCGGGGGAAGTTCCCAGCAAGACGGGGCGTTTTGTCAAGAGTTTTTTCCTGGCCAAACCTGTACTGGATGCGGATGTAGTTATCAACCTGCCCAAATTTAAGGCCCACTCGGCGGCCATCTATACCGGGGCGGTAAAAAATGTTTTTGGCTGCATTCCTGGGCTGCGCAAAGCCGAATACCACCGCCTGGCCCCCGCTCCAGAGGATTTTGGTGAGATTATTGCCGATATTCATTTGGCCTGCGGGGTTAAGTTGAATATCATGGATGCTGTTGTGGGTATGGAGGGAGCGGGGCCTACAGCCGGAAAAGCCAGGAAGCTGGGCTACCTGCTCTTAAGTCAGGATGCCCTGGCCCTGGATGCAGCGGCTATAGGGATGTTGGGTTTGAGGGTGCAGGATGTCCCAATCCTGGCCCAGGCAGCCCGGCTGGAAGTGGGCGAGCCCAACCTGGAAAAAATCCGTCTGTGCGGTGACTTTAATAAACTGCCGCAAATCACAGATTTTAAACTTCCCGCTGCCAGGCGCCGGGGCGTTTCAGGTATTATACTTAAGGGTGTCATCAAATTTTTTAAAGTCCGTCCCAGGATTGATCCTAAACGCTGCAAGCACTGCCAGACATGTGTGGAAAGCTGTCCGGTAAAGGCTATCGACAGCAAGACCAAACAAATTGACTACGACAAGTGTATCGAGTGTCTCTGCTGCCATGAACTCTGCCTCCACCGGGCGGTCGACCTCAGACGCCAGAATCCGGCAGCCCGTTGGGTATTGCCGATAGCCGGCCGGGCACACAAAGATACATAAATCGGTGGCTGTGAGACAAGAATAATACTGGCTTGGCAAGATTTGGTGATTGGGGTCGAAACAGCAGGAATAGTAAGATATGCGTCGAATACGGTTTTGGATGAGGAATTATTAATGATTCAAGAGATTACTGCCGAGGGATTGGGCCGTTTGACCAACCCTGTTTTTGTTGATGTCCGTTCAGAAAGTGAATTTGCCGAGGCTACTATCCCCGGAGCCGTAAACCTGCCCATTTTTTCAGACCTGGAAAGGGCGGAAATCGGGACTGTGTACAAACAGGTCAGTCCGTTAGCTGCCAAGGATTTAGGGTTGTCTCTGGCAGCTCCCAAACTTCCAACTATGGTAAAACAATGCCGTGAGCTGGAGGGAAGGGGTCCCTTGGTGTTTTTTTGCTGGCGCGGAGGCATGCGCAGCAGGGCAGTTGCCGGCATCATGGATTTAATGGGAATCAAGACTTACCGCCTGGCTGGAGGATATAAGGCATACCGCCAATCCGTTGTCCGGTTTTGGCAGCGAGACCCCCTTCCCTTCGGAGTAGTGGTCATCCGGGGCAATACAGGTACGGGCAAGACCCAGTTGATTCAGTCCCTGCGCCTGCGGGGCAGACCGGCCATTGACCTGGAAAAGCTGGCCAACAACCGGGGTTCGGTATTTGGTGCTGTGGGACTGGGTCCGCCGCCGAGTCAGAAAAGTTTTGAAGCCGGTCTGGCGGAAGAAGTCAGGGCGTTTGAGCCGGCGAAATGGATAGTGGTGGAATGTGAGAGCAAACGGATTGGACGGGTGACATTGCCCAATTCCCTGCACCAGGGCATGGAGCGGGGCAAGCAGATTTTGGTGTTTGATACGGTGGAGAACCGGGTACAGCGGCTGGTGCAGGAATACACCTCTTTTAGCAGTGCAGGATTAGAACTGGAAACTGCGCTAAACCGGTTGCGCCAACGGCTCGGAAACGAAACAGTGGAGCAGCTAAAGTCCTGGTTGGGGGCGGGAACCTATGCGCCCTTTGTCCGCTTGCTGCTGGAAGAATACTATGACCCGTTGTACGGGTATCCTAATCAACCTGACCCTGCGTACCATGAGTCTATCTCCATGGCAGACCCGGACAGGGCACTGCAGCAGGTGGAGGAGTTTTTGGACAAGTTGGAGGATGCCGGTGGAGAAATTGTATCTTGAGTATGACATAAAGGTAAACCGGCCTGGCTTGCTGAGCTCTGTCACCAACCTGTTGGGTATGTTAAATATCAATATTCTTCAGGTGAATAGCATTGGTGAAAGCCGCAGGGGATTCTTAATCGAATGCCAGGAACAGGAAAAGATTAAGGTTCTGGCCCAGACTCTGGGCCAGGTTGAGAGTATCAGGCTTACAGTTTTGCGGGAGCCCACACTCCTGGACATGATTGCCTTGAAGCACGGCAAGAGGTTGAAGATTGCGGCCACCACCCCTCCTACCTACAGCTTTGTCAGGGAGGAGTTGGGATTATTAATCAACTTCCTGGGTGATATTCTTAAAGAGGGCGGCAGCAAGGTTATCGGCATCAGGGGCATGCCAAGGGTGGGAAAAAGCGAGGCATCGATTGCCGCTTGCGTCTATGCCAATAAAAAATGGACGCTGGTTTCTTCTACCATTATCAGGCAAACCATGCGTACCCAGTTGGCAGAGGATGAGAGTGCTGCTGACACCATATTTTTAATCGATGGGATTACCAGCACGTCGCGGGGTACGCCGGCCCACCGGGAATTGCTGGCGCAAATATTGCACGGGCCAGGGTTAAAGATTGTAGAACATCCGGATGTTCTGGTGCGGGACGGAGGATATTCTCTTGAATTATTCAATTTGATTATTGAGTTGCGGCATTATGCTGGACAGGAAATAAAAGTCCAGGAGATATCATCCAGTTTTTCTGCCTTTGACTTAAGCTAGAAAAGGGTAGGGAGGTAGTTATGGCATCGATTGGGAATAGCTTGAGAGAAGCGCGCCAACGCAAAGGCCTCAGCCTCGCTGATGTGGAGGAAATGACCAAAATCCGCACCCATTATCTCAAGGCTTTGGAAGATGAAAGCTTTGAGTTGCTGCCCGGGAATACCTATGTGGTAGGGTTTTTGCGCACTTACGCCCGAACCCTGGGCTTGGATGCCCAGGAACTGGTGCAAGAGTTCAAGGCGACCTCGGCCAAACCCGAAGAAGTGATAAAACCGGTTGAACCCCTGACTCCGCAACGCCGACCCGCCGTACCAAGGGGGTTGTTGATTACTGGTCTCTGCATTTTAGCACTAATTACCCTGTTTGGAGTAGATTCGGTTTGGAAGAGCGCCAGGCCAGCACAGCAAAAACCTCCGACCACCACCCCGGCGGCCACCCAGCCCGAAAAGCCCCAGCCCAAGCCGGTTCCCAGTGTGACGCCGCCAACAGTAACCCCGCAGGTCAGCGGTCTTTCCCTGGACTTAAAGTTTAGCGCCAGGTGTTGGCTGGAAATTAAAGCAGACGGCCAACAAGTATTCAGAGGGTTCGGGGACGCCAACACAACCAAGAACTTCAAGGCCAATAACAGCATCGAACTGGTAAGTGTCGGTAACACCGGCGGCGTCAGCCTGGTTTTAAACGGCAAACCATTACCTCCCCTGGGAGGACCGGGCCAGACCGTACACAACAAGATTCTGACCAGCAAGGACATCCCCCAGTAAGTAATTAACTTAGTACAGCGAGGTGTTACAATTATGGCAAAAGATAGTTCCTTCGATATCGTTTCCGTGGTTGAGATGCCGGAAGTGACCAACGCCATTCACCAGGCCGAGAAAGAGATTGAGCAGCGCTTTGATTTTAAAGGGAGTAAAAGTGAAATTCGCTTGGAAAAGGACAAAATTGTGCTGATTTCCGACGATGACTTCAAGCTGCAGAATGTGGTCGACATTCTGGAGAGCAAACTGGTCAAGCGGGGCGTATCACTAAGGTCACTGGCCTACGGCAAGGTGGAACCGGCCGCAGGGGACACTGTCCGGCAGGAAGCAAACATTGTCCAAGGCATTGACCAGGACAAGGCCAAAAAAATCAACAAGCTGATCAAAGACAGCAAGATTAAAATCAACAGCTCTATCCAGGGCGACCAGATTCGGGTAACCGGTAAGAACAAAGACGACCTGCAGGCCGTGATAAACATGTTGAAACAACAGGATTTGGGTTTCGAAATCCAGTTTGTCAACTACCGCTGACCCCAAAAGGTCCCTTTTGGGACTTTTTTGTACCTCAGGAAAGTATATACTCGGCAACTTTAGCCGAGTATATCGAACACGGGCACTGAAATGCGCGCGCTGAGGAAAAACGAAGCGCGCATTTTTTGTTTTGGGCGGCTTCCATAAGAAGCTGGCAAATTACACATATTAGTCCAGGAGTCAGAATTCAGGAGTCAGAAGTCAGAATGGGAGAACGTTTTTTCATCATCAGTATTCTGAACTCTGACCGGCTGAATAGTAACCCTGTAGAAGAAAGTTTGGAGACAGCATGGCCATTAAAGACTTCTTGCCAATCTCAAAGGAAGACATGCTAAAGAGGGGCTGGGATGCGCTGGACTTTATCCTGGTGTCAGGTGATGCCTACGTGGACCACCCCAGTTTCGGCGCCGCAATTATCAGCCGGATACTGGAAAAGGAAGGATACAGGGTGGGGATTATCTCTCAGCCTGACTGGCGCAACCGTAAAGATTTTCAGCGCCTTGGCAGGCCCCGCCTGGGTTGGTTGGTTACCTCCGGCAACATTGATTCCATGGTTAATCACTACAGCGCCGCCAAGAAACGCCGGAACCGGGATGCCTACTCCCCCGGCGGGCAGGCGGGGCTCAGACCGGACAGGGCTTCGATTGTATACGCTAACCGCTGCCGGGAAGCCTTTAAAGGAGTGCCGGTGATTATGGGCGGGATTGAAGCCAGTCTCAGGCGGTTTGCCCATTACGACTACTGGTCGGACCAGGTGCGCCGCTCCGTCCTGTAGACGGCAAGGCTGATTTGCT
>JAJYNB010000347.1 GCA_021786555.1 Bacillota bacterium
GACTGCCCGGCCGGTGTTCAGTCGAAAAAACGATGGAAGTCTTGTCTTTACCGCTGGGAGCAGTCTTGGTAGTGCCTGCAATAATAAACCGTGTATAATTATCATTGCTGTCTTGAATGTCCCGGCGCGCCGCTGCCAGCTGAAATATTTCCGCTGCTTGGATTGGCGCAACGGCAGCGGCGGACGGCCCGGCTTCTTTGGCCAGTTTGGCACCTTCTGCTGTGCTGTAGGTGAGGCATATCTCTGCTTTGGGCAGTTCCCGGGCCAAAAACCTGCGGCATTGTCCTGCCGGCTGGGGATGTGTAAAGACCTTTGTGACTGCTTGCCACTCGGTACCGGGAGTGACAAGCAGGTTAAGGGAAATGGGGAGAACGAGTTCGCCTGTTATGGTAAGGTCCACTTCCCAGGCCAAGAGGTCCAGGGTGACATTTACTGAACCTTCCAGGGAATTCTCAATGGGTACAATTGCTGCGTCCAATTGGCCCTGCTGCACCGCAGTCAGGGCTTCACCGATGGTGGGGAAGCTGATTAACTCGCTGGGATTGTGCTGAGTATAGGTTAAGGCAGCCTGTTGCGAAAAGGTGCCTGCCGGTCCGAGGAAGCCGATTTTCTGCATAAAAAACTCCCTTAGGCTTTTTCATCCAAGTATAGAAAACCTAAGGGGGTATGTCAACCGGTCAAGCCTCACTTTGCTCGAAAAACAACAGGTCATCCAGGCTGACAAAACCGCCCAGGTCCTTGGCAATGCTAAGACGTGCATAGCGCACTTCCTCAGGAGATCTGCCCGTAAGTTCGATATAGTAGCTCCAGACGGGGTCGGAGGCGAAGCTGCTGCCGGGGATATCAAAGCCGAGTCCTACCCCGATTTCCATCCCTCGTTTGTCCAGCCAGGAAAGCTTGATGTGGACGTCTCCGGCAATGCCGCTGGCGTTGGCAAACAGGGAAAATATGTAGCAGCGTTTGCGCGAAACCTTGATGTCCTGTGAAAGGGATGCCTGCAGCTGGTTGGCGCCGCCCAATATGGCCCTGTACATACCGGTGTGGGAGCTGCCCTTGATGGAAATGACATTTTCGTACTGCCAGGCTAGAAGTCCCAGCTCAAAACTGCCGTTTTGAATTAAATTACCTTTGCCGTTGCTCAAGCAAATCCACCCCTACAGCCAAGTTATCGCTATTAATTCTATGGCTTGTGCAAAAAAAAAATGTCCACTGCCACAAAAACGGCGGACATTTAAATTCAAAAGTTCCGGGTGATGGGAAAAGTTTTAAGAGTCGGGCGGGATGATATCCAACTCCATAACGTTTTCGGCGCCTGAAGTGTCGATGGCGGTAACCCGCATTATCCGGCTGGAGACCTTATCCCCTGAAAGAGTAACACTGAAGCTGCCATCATTGTTGACAGAAACGGGGGAATCATCCACCATGACTGTGACACCCGGGTCGGTCTTTCCAGAAATCACCATGGTCTGCTTATTGAGAAACTTTGGCTGGTTCACCGCTAATTGCGGCGGTGGGTGAACAGGGCGGGCAGGTTTCGGCCTAAGCAGCACCACCCCGGTCAGGACTAGCAGCAAAATACAGGCGGCGATGATTGTGCCTGTAAGTACTTTCTTCATCATATATACTCACCGCATTCGTATCACATTAGTCTTCACAAATTCTTCTGCATATCATTCGACTTATAAATAAAAATATCCTGCCCTGCAGAGTCTGATCGGATGATTTAAACGGTTTTACAGGGAAATATTATGGATATACAGGTACAAAAAACAACAGTCAAAGCCTCGGACTTAAATCTAACACAGGAGAAAAACATGTTGACACGCATATTCGCCTTCCTTAAGGAAATGTACAAGCGCTTCAACGCTAACCAAGTAGCGGATTTGTCGGCTCAATGTGCCTACTATTTCCTTCTTTCCTTGTTCCCGTTCTTGTTGTTTGCCATCACCGTCTTGAGTTATCTGCCTATCACCTCAGATGATGTTTTGCGCGTACTCGCCACGATTGCGCCAGAGATGTCCAATGACATTATCAGGAATAACATCCATGAGGTTTTGAGCGTAAAGCGCACGGGTCTGATGTCATTTGGCATCTTGTTTACGGCCTGGTCGGCGCTTTTTGGCATCGAGTCTCTGGTGCGGGCGCTCAACCTTTCTTACGGCATAAAGGAACAGAGAGGCTTTTTCTGGTCCAAGCTGCTCTCACTCATCCTCATGGCAGGGATGATTGCGGGGATAGTCTCTGCCTTCGTGTTTACTATTTTCGGCGCAGCCATCGGCAGTGTGATGGAGGAATATTATCATCTGCCGGCTCAGCTCATCGCTGTCTGGAATTCCCTCCGGTTGGCGGTTAACCTGGTATTTCTAAACCTGATATTTCTGGGATTATACATGGTGGCACCAAAGAAAAGGGTTGGCATCAGGGAAGCCCTGCCTGGCACCTTGTTTGCCTCTTTCGGGTGGCATTACACCTCACTGGGGTTTTCCTATTATGTCGATAATTTCGCCAACTTTTCAGCCACTTATGGCAGTTTAGGGGCAATCATAGTCCTGATGGTCTGGTTTTACCTCTCTGCCATGATTCTGATACTGGGCGGCCAAATTAATGCAGTGCTGATGAATCTGGGACTGTGGGGAAAACGGGTGTAGTCACCGGTATTTCCCTTAATTTCAATATAGTGATTTCACACCCAAGGTACAATTCGAAGTTTATCTTTCACTGTTCCTGATATATTACTTTTACTGCCGTAATCGGCATTAACGCTAATTATATGAAGGTGTTAGGGGGAAAATGTAGAATATTGCAAGCGGACCAGGCTATTCTTTAACCTAACGATTTTAAGGCAAGGCCTCCGTGCAAAAGGGGTCTTGGCGACCGGCAAGCAATAGAAGAAGACTAGTTACCAGGAAGGAGTAATAAATTTGCAGACTGGAAAAGGGTTGGCTGAAGTAAGAAGGGTATATGTAGAAAAGAAAAGAGAATTTGATATCGAGGCCCTGGCCCTTTTCAGGGATATTACAGGTATTTTGGGTATTACCGTTGTAAGCGGGTTAAGGATAGTTAACCGCTACGACATAGCCGGGGTCACTGACGAGGAATACAAACAGGCCAGGCAACTGGTCTTCGCAGAAGCAAACCTTGACAACGTCTGGGACGAAGAGCTGACCCTTGAGCCTGACGAAACTGCTTTTGCAGTGGAATACCTGCCGGGCCAGTTTGACCAGCGGGCGGACTCAGCGGCACAATGACTCTAGCATCTTACCCAGCGGGAGCGTCCGGAAATCAACTATGCTAGAGTCATTGTGCTAAAGGGCCGGCTTTCCCCCCTGGACCTGGATAAGGTTAAGGACTATTTCATCAACCCGGTGGAAACCAGGGAAGCCCGCCTGGATAAGCCCCAAAGCCTGGCGTTGGACACAGTGGTCCCGGGCGAAGTGGAAACTTTTGAAGGGTTTGGCAGGCTGTCGCTTGCGAAGTTAAAGAGTTTCATGCAAACCTGGGGTCTGGCCATGAGTTTGGAAGACCTGATGTTTTGCCAAAGGTACTTCCGCGACACGGAAAAAAGGGAGCCCACCCTGACGGAAATCAAGGTCATCGATACCTACTGGTCTGACCACTGCCGCCACACCACCTTTTTGACCAGGATCGAACAGGTGAGTTTCGCTGCTGAAGAAGGTACAGAAGTGATCAAGGCTGCCTACGCGCAATACCTGTCTGTGAGAAAAAATGTGTACAGGGAACGGGAGAGAGATGTCAGCCTAATGGATTTGGCCCTGATGGCCATGAAAGAACTCAAACAGGAGGGCAGGCTCCCTGACCTGGATGAATCGGATGAAATCAACGCTTGCAGCATCGTGGTCAAGGCCCGGGTAAACGGGCAAGAAGAAGAGTACCTGGTGATGTTCAAGAACGAGACCCACAACCATCCCACGGAAATAGAACCCTTTGGGGGGGCTGCCACCTGTCTGGGCGGGGCTATCAGGGACCCTCTCTCGGGCAGAACCTATGTGTACCAGGCAATGCGGGTCACAGGCAGCGGGGACCCACGCACAAAAGTAGAGGATACTCTGCCGGGAAAACTCCCCCAGCGCAAGATAACGGTTGGGGCAGCAGACGGGTACAGTTCTTACGGTAACCAGATTGGAATTGCCACCGGGCAGGTGTCCGAAGTCTACGATGAAGGTTTTGTCGCCAAAAGGATGGAGATCGGGGCAGTAGTTGGCGCTGCGCCCCGCAGGAATATAGAGCGCCAGGCGCCGGCGGAGGGCGATGTTGTAGTCCTGGTGGGCGGCAGAACCGGGCGTGACGGCTGTGGCGGGGCTACCGGCTCCTCTAAGGAGCATAATCTGGAATCTCTTACAGCTTGCGGCGCTGAAGTGCAAAAAGGCAATGCGCCTACAGAAAGAAAGATTCAACGGCTGTTCAGAAATCCGGCGGTCAGCAGGCTGATCAAACGCTGCAACGATTTTGGCGCCGGTGGTGTCTCTGTGGCTGTTGGGGAACTGACCGCAGGCCTGGAGATCGATCTGGACGCAGTTCCTAAAAAGTATGAAGGCCTGGACGGAACTGAACTGGCCATCTCCGAGTCTCAGGAGCGGATGGCGGTGGTGCTGGCCTCTTCGGATACAGCTGCTTTTCAGGAGTTTGCTGGGGCGGAGAATCTGGAGGCTACAGTTATTGCCAGGGCTACTGATGCGCGCCGGCTGAGAATGTCCTGGCGGGGCAGGATTATTGTTGACTTGAGCAGGGATTTCCTCGACACCAATGGGGTGCAGCAGTCAACCACAGTAGAGGTGGAAAGCCCCAAGCCTGAGGAGAACTTTTTTGCCCAAACGGTCAAGGTTACTGATATCGGCAAGGCCTGGCTCGACAATCTCATGGACCTTAACGTCTGCTCCAAGAAGGGCCTGGTGGAGAAGTTTGACAGTACGATTGGCGCAGGGACAGTCCTGATGCCCTTTGGGGGAAAGTATCAGCTAACGCCGGCTGAAGGAATGGTGGCCAAATTACCGGTGCCGGAGGGGGATACCACTACAGCAACTGCCATGACCTACGGCTACAACCCGAAGCTGGCCAAATGGAGCCCTTTTCACGGCGGCCTGTATGCCATTGTGGAAGCCGTCACCAAACTGGTAGCTCTGGGAGGGGACTACGCTCAGACCAGGCTTACCCTGCAGGAGTATTTTGAAAGGCTGGGCAAGGACCCGGTGAAGTGGGGAAAACCTTTCAGCGCCCTGCTGGGAGCCTTCCTGGCCCAGAAGCGCTTTGGCATTCCCGCCATCGGCGGCAAGGACAGTATGTCCGGCAGCTTTATGGACCTGCATGTTCCTCCGACCCTGGTGGCTTTTGCTCTTACTACGCTTGATGCGCGCCAGGTTGTTTCGCAGGAATTCAAACGTGCCGGCAGCCAAGTGGTGCTGGTGAGCGCCCCAAGAGATAAAAATGAACTGCCTGACTTCGAAATTCTGCAGCGCAATTTCCGCAAAGTCCGGGAACTCATCCTCTCAGGTCGGGTACTGGCGGCCCGTTCTGTGCGGGCAGGCGGCCTGGCGGCAGGGATTAGTGAGATGGCCCTTGGCAACAATATCGGCATCTCTTTTAACGGAACGCTGGCAGGCGACCGGTTGTTTGGGCCTGACTATGGCTCGATTATCCTGGAACTGGCCGAAGGTGTTGACTTGCCTGCAGCCTTTGGTGAAGTGGAATATACCCTGCTGGGCGTAACCCGGGCGGATCCACAAATTAAACTGAACGGCCGGGAAGTCAGCCTGGATGACGTGCTCCGGGCCTGGGAAAGCCTGCTGGATGGCATTTTCCCCACCAGGACAGAAGCGCCTGACCAGCCGCTCCAGGTAAGTTTTAATGCCAGAAATCCTGCCAAGCCCCGCATCACCTATGCCAAACCGCGCGTTTTTATCCCCGTCTTTCCCGGTACCAACTGTGAATACGATTCGGCCAGAGCCTTCGAGCGAGCCGGCGGTGTGGTCGAAACCATGGTGATTAGAAACCTGTCCCCGGCGGATATTGAAGAGTCTGTGCTGGAGATGGCCAAGAGAATTGGTCAGGCCCAGATAGTCATGCTGCCAGGCGGGTTTAGCTCAGGGGATGAACCTGAGGGTTCTGGCAAATTCATCGCTACCATGTTTCGCAACCCAAGGATTACAGCGGCGGTGATGGAGTTGTTAAACAAGAGAGACGGGCTGATGCTGGGCATCTGCAACGGTTTTCAGGCCCTGATCAAGCTGGGGTTGGTACCCTACGGCGAGATTCGGCCGTTAAGAGAAGAAAGCCCCACCCTGACTTATAATAAAATTGGCCGCCATGTATCCTGCATGGTCCAAACCAAAGTTGTTTCCACCCTCTCGCCCTGGTTTAGCACTATGGAACTGGGGGACATCCACTCGGTGGCGGTCTCCCACGGCGAGGGCAGATTTGTTGCGGACAAGGCCATCATTAAGGAACTGGCCCAGAAGGGTCAGATTGCCAGCCAATATGTGGATTTTGCCGGTAACCCTTCGGCTGCAACCCCCTTCAACCCGAACGGTTCTTCCGGTGCAGTTGAAGGAATTACCAGCCCTGATGGCAGGGTGTTGGGCAAGATGGCGCATTCGGAAAGGTGCGGAGATAACATCGCCTCTAATGTGCCTGGGAACAAATGCGAACCGGTTTTTGCCGGCGGCATCAACTACTACAAATAGGGTATGTCATCAAAACCCAAAAGATTGCTCAAGCGAGCAATGTGGGATTGTCTAACCAGACTTTCTTCTACCTTTTTGGTCAGTTCACCAATTGATTCCTTAGTTGTATGTTTGTTAAGTCTCCCGCCAAATCCCCAAAGAGAGCGAGGAAAATGCAAAAATGCTAACATGGCTCCCAGGTCACCGCGTGAGAGCGGATTTTCCTGGGCATATGCCGAAAGCAACTGAGTAGTCAGGTTCGAATCCCAATCATTTTGTTTGAGGGCTCTTGCCAGAAACTGGGCCAAGTCTCGCATGGGCGTATCAGCTTTGGCGTAATCAAAATCTATTAGAAATCCTTCATTTCGCGGGCTGATAATAAAGTTCCTCTGACTGAGATCATGATGGCAAACCACTGCAGGTTGGCGGAAACTCTCGACTACCTCAGGGTCATCCAACAACCGTAATGCTTTATGTCCTGCCCGAATGACTTCCGGCAGGATTTTTCTTAGCACAGCAGCATGCGAACAGTCTATCTCACTTAATTCCTTCAATTTGGCCGACCAACGTTCCTGCCAATTATTGCCGTAAGGATAAAAACCCTTCGTCAGTCTGTGTAACTTGCCCAATAGCTGGGCACAAATTATTAGCTCGTTTCTGTCCGTAAACTTACTTTCATGTCCTGGCAGCCATTCCATTAAAAAATATGTTCTGGCCCCTGATGAAACAAAACGTTCTCCGTTAACAGTGGGAAGAATGCGAGGTAAATTCGTAAAGCCGCGTGATTGAATAAAGTCCAAGGTTTCTTGTAAAAAAACCAAATTTCCAGGTGTTAATTCCACACATTTGAAAGCATATTCTGCAGCATCGTTTTCAATCCGCAAAACTGCCCGATGATTTTCTTTGGCTGTCAGGCTTACCAGCCCATATTCCCTGGTCAGATCCAGGTCGTCAACCGGCCAATCGATTTGTCGGGTACCACCCATGCCTACCCCTCCCGTCATAGTTTGTAGTCTATGGTATTCCCTAAATTGGATGCTAGTTTTGAGTAATAAATGTTACTCCAGAAACCAAAATATTTTCGGTTTCTCTTTAAGCCCAAAACAAATCCCCCCCGGACTAAGTGACCGGGGGGGTCGTAAGATCAAATTTTTGAAAAGCAAAACCGTAAAGACAAATTGCAAACATGGTCCAGGCTTTAATGTGAGAATAACCGCCAGGAGCTACTTGTAACCCATGGTTTCATAATAATTGCTTTCCACAATCATATTTGAGATATTTAGACCCTGGATAGCTTCATTGCGCTCTTGCTGGTCGGCTGCTTTCCCCACGAAGGTGCCGTCTGCCAAGACAACAAAGTCTTTTTTGGTGTTGACAAGGATTCGTCCCATAGCTGTATAGACAAATTTGCTCGGTTCAACGCCCATCAAGTACAACACTGTAGGCATGGTGTCAATCTGACCGCCTATGGTCTTGATTTCTTGGCCAGCCATGCCTTTATGGTAAATAATGAGAGGTACACGCTTACTATCGTCCAACCACCACTGCTGGGAGGGTGTTACGTGTTTCACCTCATCATCGTAATACTTGTGAATCGCAGTGTGGTCTCCGTAAATAACAACTGTAGTGTTGTTTAAAATGCCGTCCTTGTCCAGTTCGGTAAGAAACATACCTATTTGCGCATCAGTATAGTGAATGCTTTGGAAATAGCCTCCTAATTTAGTCTCCTCCAAGCTCTTGTCCAATTCAAGTGTGCGGTATTTTTGCGGCAGGTCAAAGGGAGCGTGGCTGGAGAGAGTGACCATAAAGGTGTAAAAAGGTTGTTTTTCTGTTCTAATCATTGGTTCCACTTGCTGCAGAAAACTTCTGTCACTAATCCCTAAACCGATTCTTTCGTCTACGTTAAAGTGGGTAACGTCATAAGTTCTTTGGAATCCGATAGCCTTGAGGGCCGGCATCCAGTTCCAAAAAGAGCCCGGGTCAGGATGCACAGCCATAGTTGCGTACCCAGCTTGTCCCATGAGCTTGGGTAGTGAGTTATAGGTATTATGCGGGAAACGGAAAAACGTGCTCCCCGTTCGAACCGGGTAAACCGAAGTATTGGACATCAAATCTGCGTCGGAACTGGTGCCGTTGTTTATCTGCTCATAAAAATTGGAGAAGTAGAGGCTGTTGCGCAAAAGCCGGTTAAGATTCGGTGTAACCTCTTGGTGGTTTATCTGCTGATTGATGACAAAGTTCTCCAATGACTCAACCTGAATGAAAATAAGATTTTGTCCTTTGAACAGGCCGAAATATTTATTGGCAGGAAGATTTTCTGTATCGTGCGCAAACCTGTGGGAGATCTCCTCCTTCTCCTGCCCATCCAATTTGAGGGTCCGGTTATCTTTCCAATAAACATAGGTTTCATAGATGTGATAGCCTATAGGGGACAAGTCCGTCATGGTCTGGGTAGGAGTCCAGCACTCTCTGAATAAAATACTGTGCACTCCCTGGTCTACAATGTCAACCCTATAGTGCTGATACCAAATATAACCGATTGACAAGAGCACTAAAACACCGGTCAGGAAAAGACTGCTGTTGGTTTGGGAATGGAGTTTTCTGCGGCGCATGACAGCAACCACCATTACAATAACGTCCAGGACAAAGATAAAGTCAACCAGGCGCAGCATCGAGAGTATACTGCTGGAAGTGCCGTTCAGGTTGGCCGATTCCTTAAGAAGATACAAGGACAGGAAGCTGCCAAACCCCCTATAATACAACAAGTCGCCAACCATCAAAAGAGAAATACCCAGATTAAGCAAAATAAAGAACCAGACTCTCCAACGCCCCTTTAAAAGGAAAGCAAAGCTCAAAATCAGAACGATGAAACTTGCATACACGAGAAGAGGCGGGGGGTAGCCATAAGAGAAAAAAGCTTTAATTAAGTTGATGCTGGTGGCATTGCCATTGTTAATCAGCCCCATAAACAGGATGAATTTGACAAGGAGAGCAAGTAAACTAACATAGAAAAAGCCGTCTTTTAAATTTCCAACCGCCAGTCTGAGAGATTGCTTCGCACGCCCAGGCAGTTGGTTTCTGAAAACAGCTTGAGCCGGGATGTAAACTTTTTGTGGTGCATTAGCCATTTCTGAGCATCCCTTCTACCCACGAACAAAAAACTCTTGAAAACAGAAATATATGATTCGACAATTAGATTCCTCTTCCTCTTTTTATGAGGCCCGAGCATAACAAAATGTTTAGAGCCAACCTACGGGGTAAGGCTGGCCCTTTGGCAAGGTTGTTAAATGTTTGTTTGAGAAACATACAACTGTATGCTGTTCAGACAATTATTCTTTTGCCAGGCCGTGAAACGGGTTGGCATAGAAATTGCACATAAAGTCAAGAACACTTACCGGAAAGGAGTGACTGAAATAGACAGAGAGCAATCATCTACCCTAACTCTCAACGTCAACGGTGAGAGCTGCTCCTTCGCGCTGGGGGAGGGTCCCCATGAGGTTTCCCCCTCCCATACCCTGGCGCAAACCCTCAGGGAGAGGTTAGGGCTCACAGGCCTAAAAATCTCCTGTGACCACGGCGCCTGCGGCGCGTGTACAGTGCTGATGGACGGGAGAGCGGTCCTCTCCTGCATGCTTTTAACCGTGGAGTGCGCTGGGAGTTCAATTACCACTATTGAAGGCTTGGCAGATCCTGTTACTAGCGCCTTAGATCCCTTGCAGCAGTCTTTTATCGACCACACGGCTTTCCAGTGCGGCTTCTGCACCCCCGGTATCATTATGAGCGCTAAGGCGCTCTTGTTAGAGAACCCCTCTCCGACTAAGGAGGAGGTCAAAGAAGCCCTCTCAGGCAACTCCTGCCGCTGTATCAGCCATTATCATGTTCTGGATGCTGTGATTTCAGCAGCCAAGCAGGGGGGGAAGGAATGACAGACTACCGCTTCATCGGAAAATCTACCCCCCGCAAGGATGCCTTTGATATCGTAACCGGGAAAACCAAGTTTGTGAATGACCTGACCTTACCCAATATGCTGCATGCCAAGGTATTAAGAAGTCCCCACCCCCATGCGTTAATCAAGAGTATAGATAAGACCGAGGCCTTGGAACTCCCGGGTGTGAGAGCCGTACTGACCTACGAAGACGCCCCCGACTGGCTGGGGGGATTGCCTCCTCACGCCCGAGTACTCGACAGCAAGGTCCGTTTTGTCGGCGACGCAGTTGCACTGGTGGCAGCTGAGACAGAGAAAATCGGGGAAGATGCCCTGCGCCTAATCAAGGTAGAGTATGAAATCCTGCCTGCGGTCTACGATGTGGAAGAGGCTGTGAAACCCGATGCACCCCAGTTGTATGCGCAGTTTCCCGGTAATGTTTTGCCGGGGCGCCGCGTGTTCGGGCCGGGTACCCTGCAGGAGCTTGAGATTGGAGACCCAGACAAGGGACTGGCAGAAGCTGATTTTATCGTAGAGGGAACCTACGCCTATGAAAACATTCCCAATCCGTTGCCACCAGAACCTCCTGCCATAATCGCGGCGTGGGAGGGCGCGGATACCCTGACTGTCTGGTCCTCATCCCAGGGTCCCCATATGCTTAAAGCCGCCCTCGAAAAGCGCATGGGATCCATTAACCTCCAGTCTATGGGGAGTCCGGTCGGAGGAAGCTACGGTTCCAAGTATTCCTCCTGGCAGTACTTGTTTCCGGCGGCAGCGCTGGCCAAGGCAACAGGCAGGCCGGTGAAGT
>JAJYNB010000185.1 GCA_021786555.1 Bacillota bacterium
AACAGTCTTTTCGTCCTGAACCAAATAGGCGTTGTAGGTAGAGCCGTGATGGGTGGAAAATTCCTCGCCGTGGAATTTCCTGATTTCCCAGTCCGCTTTGCCAACCCAGGTGATGCTCTCTTTAACCTTGAAAACCATCCTTTTTACCTCCCGACTACTAGTTCGATATTTACCTGTTAGTTTAGTTATTAACAATTATAAAAGCAAACCTGGTGGAAAACTATAACAAAAATCACATTCTAAACAATTCTTCCCAACGCCGGTCCACCTGTTCCACAAGGTCCTGCCGCGGCGCCAGTTCTGCCGGGTACCAGGGTTTCATACGGGCGTCTATTAACACCGGCCCGCGATACCTGATTTTGTTTCTAGCAGTTTCCGCTGCGGCATAAATATCGTTGGCCGGGTCAAAACGGGTAAATACCGTCCAGAGAAAGGATGTCCTGTCCTCTATTTGCCCCGCGTCATCCACCAGGATTACCAGCGGCCATTCCTCCAGCTGTCCGCCTGCCTGCTGCAAGAGCCTTGACCCCAGTTCAGGCTCCTGAGAAAAAGACGTCCCCGAAAGGATAAGACACCCTCCGCAGTAAGGCTTGATTTTATCAATTCCCGCAATAGGGCCCGCAGCATACTGCCGTGCCAACTGCCGCACCGGTTGGCCCAGGCCGGTGATCACCGCCTTGCTGCCCCGGTTGAAGCTCCGTCCCGTGTAGTCCAAAGTATCCATGGAAGTATCGTTAATAATCAATAGATCCCGCGCCGGGTCAAAGCGGGCCAGGATGTTTTCAAAGAAGCTGTTAAACTCCTGTAAGTCTGCCGGCACATCGCTTACCAAGAGGAATTTGGTCAGGGTCAGCTGGCCCTCTCCCAGGATGCGGAAAGCGTGGGCCAGGGCCTCCCTGTGGTAGCTTTCCCGTACTATGGCCCCCGCCAGAGCGTGAAATCCTGTTTCCGCATAGGTCCAAAGGTCCTGCACCCCGGGCATAACCAGCGGGAACAAGGGGGCCAGCACCTTTTGCAGGTACTCTCCGATAAAGTAGTCTTCCTGCCGGGGTTTGCCCACCACTGTAGCAGGATAAACAGCGTCCTTGCGGTGGTATACCTGTTGTACGTCAAACACCGGGAAATCGTGCACCCAGGAATAATAGCCGTAATGGTCGCCGAACGGGCCTTCCGGTCTGCGTACCCCAGGCAGCACCCGGCCGCAGAGGGCAAACTCCGCCTGAGCGATTAGAGCATGGGCTTGAGTTTCGACCTCTACCCGCCCCAGTTTGTCTCCCATTAGAAAGGAAGCAAACAACAGCTCGGGCAGCATTTCGGGCAGAGGTGCGATTGCCGCCAGAATCAAAGCAGGCGGGCCGCCCAGGAACACTGTAACCGGCAGCTCCTTTCCCTGCTGTTCCGCTGCATGATAGTGGAAACCACCGCCTTTGTGAATCTGCCAGTGCATGCCTGTCTGCTTCGGTCCGAAAATCTGCATCCTGTACATGCCAAGGTTATGTTCTTTGCTGTCCGGGTGTTCGGTGTAAACCAGAGGCAGGGTGACAAAAGGCCCCCCGTCTTCCTGCCAGCCTGTCAGGGCAGGCAGCTCCAGCAGGTTGAAATCCGTGTGGCGCACATCCAGGACCGGACCCGAGGGTACACGTTTCATTCCCGCTTTGGCAAAACCAAAGATCCAGTCGCGTTCCCGCCACAATTTTCCCGGCTTGAGCGGCAAAAGTCCGGGCAATGCATGCACCGCCTTATGTACCAGCTCTTCGGGTCTGGTCCCCAGGGCCAGTTCCACCCTGCGCCTGGTACCAAACAGATTAGTCACAACAGGAAACCTGCTGCCCTTAACTCTTGTGAACAACAGAGCAGGACCCCCTTGGTCGATAACCCGGCGGTGAATTTCCGCCATCTCCAGGCAGGGGTCCACCTCGGCCCGAATTTCCACTATCTCCTTTTCTTGCTGCAGCAGCCTGAGCAGGCTGCGCAAACTGGCATGCATTCCACCAACACCCCTGTCTAATTTTCGCCAATATAGATAGTATTTATTTCCGGCACATCTTTCATCCCGGTTTACTCCCGTTGAGACTAACCGAAAGAAGATTCCGCGCAGGCTGAAAAATACCTCTTTTTTAAGGCTAAAAACTTTAAGCCACGCCTAGTGTTTAGGAAACTTAAATAAGTTTTTCCAATTACCCCTTTTCACATCCAACTGCCCTGTGTATAATAGGAGAATACTGTATACAAGGGAATGATTGGAAATGAGCCTCTCCCACCTCTTCAACCGCTATGACCGCGCAATCTGGATCAGGGTATGCGGCACCATCCTGACTACCGTAACCAGTTTTGCTATCCGGCCTTTTATGGCCATTTACCTCTACAGCAAGACAGGGAGCATTTACTATATTGGCATTATTCTAGGCCTGGCGCCTTTAGCCGGAATCTTCTCCAACCTGGCGTCCGGTGGCTTGGCCGATAAATACGGGCGCAAGCCGCTCATGGTTTGGAGCCTGCTGCTGCAGAGCCTGCCCATGTTCGGTTTTGCCTTTGCCTCTACTCCCCTCCAGTTCTGTGTTGTTTCAGTAGTCAACGGCATGGCATCTTCCCTGTTCTTCCCTGCGGCCAACGCCCAGGTTTCAGATGTTGTGCCGGAAAGCCGGCGGGCGGAGGTCTTCGCCTTGCTGCATACAGCCTTGAACGTGGGGGCAGCGGTGGGTCCTATGCTGGGCTTGCTTTTGGTCAGCATTAACCAGCGGCTGGCTTTTATCATGGCCGGTTCCACTCTGCTTATTTACTGTCTCCTGGTGTTTCTGCTTATCCCGGAAACGCTGCAGCACAAAGCCCAGGCTCAAGCCAAAAAACCAGAGCCGCTCCGTTTGGGGGACCACAAGCTGCTCCTGGCCTTAACCGCCCTTGCCGCGCCCATCACCCTGCTCTACGCCCAGGTGGAAGCCAATTTTCCTCTTTACCTGCAGCAGAATTTCTCCAATTACCTGACTATCTTTACCAGCCTGATGACTATGAACGGCACCATCGTGGTCCTCTCAGCTGTATGGCTGGCCAAACGCACGGAAAAACTGAATACTACCAACGTGCTCTTGACAGGCTACCTCCTGTTCGCTTTAGTCGGCATAGGCTACGGCCTGGGCCCCTGGGCGAAGTCCGTAGCCCTGCTCTTTGCTGCCGAGGTAATCTTCACCATTGGCGAATGCATTACTTTCCCCAACCAGCAGAAGCTGATCGCCCGGATTGCGCCTCAGAACATGCGCGGCCGCTACTTCTCCGTCTTCGGCATAAACTGGGGCATCTCCAAAAGCATCGGTCCCCTGCTGGGCGGCATAATTTTAACCCACGCCGGCGGCCTGGCTCTCTTTTTCTCCATCTCCGCGCTGCTCCTCCTCTCCGGCCTTACCCTGCGCTGGGTATCAGCCAGAAACGCCCCCTCTCAATCCCCCGCCCCTGTGACACTCTCCAAATAGCCTTGGGTCAAGGATCTATGCGCGAACACCTCAATTAAGGACCAGCGGCCGGTGGGCAGCTGGTCCTTAATTGTCGTAAAACCACGAAGCGCTATTGCTCAACAATAACCCTTTTCATCCTCTGGTCTTCTAAAGGTTTGTCCCGGAAGTCCCGCTTCACAGCAACAATCCTGTCAACTTCCTCTATACCCTCTATCACCTTGCCAAACGCAGCATATTGCCCGTCCAGATGTGGCGATTTGGCAGCCATGATAAAAAATTGCGAACTGGCTGAGTTGGGATCAGCGGTTCTGGCCATGGAAATCACTCCCTTGTCATGCTTCAGGTCGTTCCTAAAGCCGTTTTGAGCGAATTCTCCCTTAATCGGCTGTTTGCTCCCCCCCATACCCGTGCCTTGCGGGTCTCCCCCCTGGACCATAAAACCCGGAATTACCCGGTGGAAGATAAGACCATCATAGAAGCCCTCCGCCACCAGGGACACAAAGTTCTGCACTGTCACTGGAGCTACCTCTGGATAGAGTTCTATTTTAATCAGATTCCCATTTTCCATCTCAATTGTCACCAGCGGTTTTTTTTGCTCCTTACCGTTCTCAGTCGACATGTCATTTCCTCCTTAGACAAATATAAATTTTCCATGCCTGGCTTGTCAGAATAACCAGGTCCTGCCACAGGAATGGTTCTGACAGACAGATGGCTACATTATACCCTATTTTGTCTAAACTTACCACTTGAGCCAGGAATCGTTGCAGAAGGCTTGAAATTTTCACTCAAAACGACTATACTTGATAATAACCTATTGTTGAAAGTTGAGATAATTCCGGTTGGACCAGGTCCGGCTTGTCGAGTCAGGTACGATGGCTTCAAACAGGATATCCACTGAAACAAGTAGGTATACTACCTGTTTTTTTAAGGAGGCCATCAAATGTTCCAAGACAAGACCCTGACCTGCCGTGACTGTGGCGCTGAATTTATTTTTACCGCCGGCGAGCAGGAATTCTTCGCTGAAAAGGGCTTCACAAACGAGCCGGGACGCTGCCTGTCCTGCCGCCAAAGCCGCAAACAGCAACGCAGTGGCGGTTCTCAACGCCAGATGTATCCCGCTGTCTGCGCTAACTGCGGCGCTGAGACCCAAGTGCCTTTCCAACCTTCCGGAGATCGGCCCGTATACTGCAGCGACTGCTTCCAAGCCAGAAGCCGTTACTAAGAACTACAAAGCAGATAAAAAAATGAGACGCAGGAGCGTCTCATTTTTTTATCTGCTGGAACCTGACCAGGTTCCTTAGCCTACCCTACTCAGCTAAAACCCCCGCTGCCACAGCTTGAGTTGTTGCCGCAACCCAAGTTGGAGCCACTTCCCCCGCCTCTCACGATGCCGCCTCCTGTCATTAACCTGGTAACGGGCTTGGCACCGCATTGGGGACAGGCCACCTCATCCCGTTGGGCGATAGGGACAAATTTGTCAAAGGTTTTGCCACAGGTTGGACAACGGTAGTCATATGTAGGCATTAGGCAGTCACCCCCTTCACACAGCTATTATTTTAAGCTGTAACCACACGTGAGTCAAGATTGCCCACTACCACCTTGCTAACACCCCTATAGGCCTTATCTCCTCAATTCTTCCCGCACGCGGCGGAATTTGTGAAATCGGTCTACAGCCGCATGGCCCTGGCTGAGTTTAATACGGCCAGCACGGTAACACCCACATCTGCGAAGACAGCCTCCCACATGGTGGCCAGCCCGAAGGCTCCAAAGCCGATAAACACCGCCTTGATTCCCAGGGCGAACACTATGTTCTGCTGCACGATTCTGCGAGTGGAGCGGGCCAGTTCCACCGCGGTGCCAAGTTTGGACACCAAGTCGTCCATTATTACCACATCAGCTGCTTCAATGGCTGCGTCAGAACCCAGTCCTCCCATAGCGATGCCTACATCAGCCCGGCTGATAACCGGTGCATCGTTGATACCGTCCCCGACAAAAGCCAGTCTCGCCTTGGCCCCCCCGGCCCTGGCTTGCAGCTCCTCCAGCGCTGCCACTTTGCCCTCGGGCAAGAGTCCGCTGTAATACGAATCCACTCCTACTTCCCGGGCCACTCTTGCCGTAACCGCCTCACTATCACCGCTCAAAATCGCCACCTGGTTGATACCCAAGGACTTTAAGCGCTGCACGGCCTCCGCCGCGTCTGGCTTCAACCTGTCCGTTACGGCTATGTAGCCGGCCAGGGCTCCGTCAACGGCCACGTATACTCCCGTCTCCTGCCCTGCGGTAATTTCTGCCGGTATGTGAACACCCTGCAGCAGCCCCTTACTGCCGGCCAGGATTGTCTTGCCCTCCGCCACGGCCTTGACACCCTGCCCAGGAATCTCCAGGTACTCTTGCACCCTTTCCGCCTTAATGTATTCAGCCCCTGCAGCCAAAACCGCTTTGGCAATGGGATGACTCGAGTGCATTTCGGCTAAAGCTGCTAACTTAAGCACATCTTCAGTCGAAAACCCTTTGACGCTTTCGACTTTGCTCACTTCGAACACTCCCCGCGTCAAGGTGCCGGTTTTGTCCAGAACCACAGTGTCCAGGTCAGCCAATACTTCGAAAAAGTTTGCTCCCTTGACCAGGATGCCGCGGCGGGAAGCCCCCCCAATACCGGCAAAATAACCCAAGGGCACTGAAATTACCAGAGCGCAGGGGCAAGAAATCACCAACAGGATCAACGCCCTGTATATCCAGGGCTTGAACGCCGCTCCCGGCATAATCAGAGGCGGTATCAGAGCTATTCCCAGAGCGGTTAAGACTACAGCCGGAGTATAATAGCGGGCAAACCTGGTAATAAATTGCTCAGTAGGCGCTTTCCGCGCCGCCGCGTTTTCTACCAGGTCCAGAATCTTGGCGACGGAAGAATCCGCAAAACTCTTGCTCACTTTTATTGTCAGCAGACCGCCGCCGTTGACCATCCCCGCCAGCACCACATCGCCCGGTTCCGCCTTTCTAGGAACCGATTCGCCTGTTAGAACAGAGGTGTCCAGGAAGGATGACCCCTCCAACACCACACCATCCAAGGGAACCTTTTCCCCAGGACGAATCACTATCAGGCTGCCGACAGGCACCTCTTCCGGCTGAACGCGTCTGATCTCCCCTGCCAAGGACAGGTTGGCGTAGTCGGGTCTTACGGCCAGGAGGGACTTGATGGTACGCCTGGACCGGTGTACCGCCAGGTTCTCCAGGTACTCTCCTACGGCGTAAAAGAGCATTACACTGGCAGCTTCCGGCTGCTGGCCGATAATCATGGCGCCAACCCCGGCAACAGTCATTAAGAAATTTTCATCAAAAACCTGTCCCCTGCTGATGTTATGGAGGGCCCTTCTTATAACTTTGGCGCCAACCAACAGGAAAGCTGCCATAAATGCCAGAGACCCCGGCAGGGGACTTGGCTTAGCGGCACGGCTCAGAATCAGGCCCGCGATAAAGAGAAACGCAGCGGCGCCAATCAGTATTAGCTGCCAGTCGATCTTCTGCTCTGCCTTATACTGGTTTTCCTCCCTAATCAGGGTTACCTGGGGGTCCACTTCCCGGATAACCGCCTGAGCCGCTCCAAGGTTAAGCGGGTTGAGCAATACGGACTTGGCTGCGAAGTTGACAGCCGCGTCGTCAAAACCCTGCTTGTGTAAGGCGTATTCGATTTTTGCCGCACAAGCGGCACAATCCAGACCTTCCAGGTTGAATTTGACTTGCTTTAGTTTTGCTGTATCTGTTACTGCCACCCATCCCACCTCTATTCTGTCAGTATATGAGCACTTGTTCATATACTTTTATATTATGCCTCGATCTTCCCTTTGTCAATAAAGCAAAAAACCGCTCCCAATACCGGAAACGGAAAGTTCTTGCACCCGGAAAGAATTGAGCTCCGCACTTCTTGCTGGAATGCTCTAGCCTGAATGCAGCACATGGTCCAAACCCTGCTTGAACAGACACAGGATATGGTCATCGTCCAGCGAATAGTAAACCATCAGTCCCTGTTTACGGTATTTCACCAGGCTCATGGTGCGCAGGAGGCGAAGTTGATGGGAAACGGCCGATTGGCTGATGCCCAAGGCCTTAGCCAGGTCGCAAACGCAGAGTTCCCGCTGTGAGAGGGCAAACAGGATTTTTACCCGGGTGGGATCCCCCAACACCTTGAAAGTTTGTGCCAGTTTTTCTATTTCCCTGCCGTCAAGCATGGCTTCCCGAATCTGCTCAATGGCCTTGGGGTTAAAACAAAACACCTGACAGGTATCATCTGCCACGCTTCATCACCACCAGTCCTCTACAGCTAAGTATTCAGAACTCAGAAGTCAGAATTCAGAATGCTTTGAGAAGTGTCAAGGGGACAGTCCCCTTGACACTCTTACGGCTCCTCCGTAATGCTTCCCTGCACAGAAAGAAAATTCACCCTTGAGCTTACCGGCCTGTTTCATTCATCAGTGGTGCCGTCAAACGGCATGCAAGTTTGAATCCTGACTCCTGACTACTGGCTCCTGCCTAGATAATACTACCAACACATGAGGTGGTCAACTTTGCGTACCCTGTCCGGCGCTTATTTTGGCAGGAAGTGTTTGCTTAAAAACGAATAATTGAATACAGTGTAATATATAGCAAATTTTTTGAGGTGTGAGATGGAATATCAACGTTTAATGTCGGCCTTGGACATGGTCTGGGACGAAAAACCCCGCCTCGATGTCCGCGCTTGCCGGGACGAGGCCTACAGCTTGTTGGACCGCGTTCTGCGCGATTTTACCGACTATACCTGGACTGCCTTAAACGAAGAGTTGACCGACATGCTGGACAACCTCACGGAAGACGACATCGAGGTGATTGGGGATGCGGTGAGCGAGTCTGTCTCCTTTGGCCTGGACCTTTACCTTGGCTGTGTCCTGGCCAGTGACGGAAAACTCACCTCCAGCGGCAGAAAGGCGGCCCAGACCGAAAAGGTCTTTCAAGCCCTGGAACAGACCGAACTCCATACAGAGATCATCGAGCGCTATGACCTGGTGCCTGTGATTCTCAGGGATTACGCCGGGGATATTTTGGACAGCCTGGCGGAAGAAATCGAGGATCTGGGCCTGTCCCCCTGGAACCAGGTGGACAGCCTGCGCCAGCTTCTGCTGAACGCCGCCACTACCAGTTTCATTTTTACCGCTGTCCATCTGGGAAATTTATATCAGGCCAAAGCCGGTAAGAATTGACCTCCTGAATTTTTTACACTTGCAGGAGTAATATTACCTATGCCGAAAATCACAGTAATTATTCGTAAAGCGAAGTTTCTCAGTAAGTTTTGCCAACACGGGAGGAGTCATGGAAAAGATAGTTGTCGGGTATAACCCGGCTGCCAACATGCTGCCAATGTTCTACTTTTTGGATAGATCCGACTTCAAGCTTGAATTTGTCAGCGGTGTCCCTGCAGTCCATAACGTGCTAATGGCTGAAGGCAAACTGGACATGGCTCCTATCAGCGCCTTTTCCTTTGGCCAGCACTGGGACAAGTACAGCCTCCTTGCCGACTTGTCCGTTTCCGCCAAAGGCCCATTTGGTTCCCTTCTTCTTTTCAGTAAATTCGAGCTGCCGGAGTTGGACGGCCGCCGCGTGGCCCTTACCAATACCTCAGCCTCCACTGTAAACATGCTGAAGATTATCCTGGAATGCTTTTACCACATCAAGCCTGTTTTCAAAACCATGCCTCCCACATTGGACAAAATGCTGGCTGAAGCTGATGCGGCTCTGCTCATCGCCGACGAAGCCCTGGCAGGTTTGGCCCGTAACAACAACGACCTTTTTGTTTACGACGTCAGCCAGGAATGGGAAAAGCACACGGGCCTTTCCATGACCTTTGCGGTTTGGGCGGTATCCAATTCTACCCTGGAGAGATTTCCGTCCGGAGTGGATTATGTCCACAAGCAGCTATTGGAGTCCAAACAAAAAGGCTTGGCTCACGTGGATAAAATCATCGACCACTGCATCACAAACCTCGGCCATGACCCCAAGTTCTGGTCCGTATATTTCTCCCAACTGCGGTACGGGTTGGAACCCGACCTGTTGAAAGGGCTTAACACCTATTTCCGCTACTGCGTTGATCTGGGCCTGCTGCCTGCCCAACCACAGCTTAATATCTGTCCCTAAAAATATATTTGCCGCATAACTTGCAAAAGCCTGATTTTTTGAGTACAATAACTTCAAAGTTCATATTGAATTGTCCTCTGGGGACCGGTGTAATTCCGTACCGGCGGTAGAGCCCGCGAGCCGAAAGGCTGATTCGGTGTAATTCCGAAGCCGACAGTTAGAGTCTGGATGGGAAGAGGAGGTCTAGGCGCATCTTGTCGTGCTCTGCCTTGCAATTTTCCAACCCCGGAGTTTGTACTCCGGGGTTTTGTTTTAGGGGGTGAACCTTTGAGCACTTATATGGCTGAAGCCCTCAGGCTTGCCGCCCTTGCTGCAGGCCGGACCAGTCCCAATCCCTTGGTGGGCGCGGTAATTGTCAAGGACGGAGAGGTGATCGGGCGTGGTTACCACCACAAAGCCGGGACTCCCCACGCCGAAGTTCATGCGTTAGCCGAAGCAGGTGACAAGGCCGCCGAAGCTACGGCTTACGTTAGCCTTGAGCCCTGTTCCCACTATGGTCGGACCCCGCCCTGCGTCCAGGCACTAATCCAGGCTGGGGTAAAAAAGGTGGTCATAGCCATGGAAGACCCCAATCCCCTGGTCTCCGGCAAAGGGATCACCCAACTTCAGGCTGCCGGCATCGAAGTGGAAGTGGGAGACATGGAGCAGGAAGCACGCAGGCTGAATGAAGTTTTTATTAAATTCATCACCACCCTTCTCCCCTTTGTGGTCTTCAAAACAGCCATGAGCCTGGATGGAAAAATCTCTACCTCAGCAGGGGAATCCCGCTGGATTACCGGACCCGTTACGCGGCAATGGGTGCACAGTTTAAGGAATCGCTACGACGGTATCATGGTGGGCATCAACACAGTCCTGGCCGATGACCCGGAGCTGACCTGCCGCATTCCCGGCGGCCGTGATCCGGTGCGATTGGTGGTTGACAGCAAACTGCGGCTGCCGCTTGGGGCCCGTATTATCAGATCTTCTGTAACCGCTCCGCTGATTCTGGGTACCACGACCCAAGCCCCCTCAGGGAAAATTTTCAGCTTGGAAGCAACAGGGGTACAAGTCCTGGTCTACGATGAGCCCCAGGTGCCATTAAAGCAGTTCATGCTTGACTTGGCGAAGCTGGAAATAACCAGCATCCTGTTAGAAGGCGGCTCAACCGTGGCTTGGTCCATGTTGGAAGCTGGCCTGGTGGATAAAGTCCATTTCTGCATTGCCCCGAAACTGATCGGCGGAGCAGGCGCCCCCGGCCCCTTGGGCGGCAGAGGAGCCTCCAAACTGGCTAAGGCCCTGGCCTTAGGGGACTTACAGCATGAACGGAGCGGGTCTGACATCATCATTACGGCTTACACGGGTGCAGGCTGACCAGGCCGGAACCCGCATGCCGGCGGAGGTTTATGCCATGTTTACGGGAATCGTTGAAGAATTAGGCGAAGTCCAGGAGATCCGGCTTGATACCCACTCGGCTCTCCTGACAGTCAAAGCCCGCAAGGTCCTGGCCGATGTCCACATGGGGGACAGCATTGCGGTGAACGGAATCTGCCTGACTGTGGTCCGTTTTACACCCCAGACCTTTACGGCCGATGTAATGGCGGAAACCCTGGCCAAATCAGATCTGGGCCGGAAGACCAGGGGCGCCCGTGTCAACCTGGAACGGGCGCTGCAGCTCACCACCCGACTTGGCGGGCACCTGGTGTC
>JAJYNB010000251.1 GCA_021786555.1 Bacillota bacterium
ATGGGAATCGGGCTTCCGTTGAGGGGGCCTTTTTAATTTATGGAAATAGTGTCGGATCAACCTGGGTCGAAGAGATTGCCTTATTAACACATAATGTCTCATCCGGAACCCTCTAGGGCAGAACTATGCTGAATTGACGCCGAAATAGCTGAAATTTGTGAAAAGAATAACGTGCTGTTTTCTAAATTTTTTATGAGCCTGGGCAGGATATACTATAGCCCTGTCGAATTTTCTAATAAATCGAAAATGACAATTTTCCAGGGTGATTAGATTTCTAATTTTTAGTAAGACGAGTACACTGATTTATAAGGGGGTGATAGGGTGACTAAAGTCAGAGTGGCGATTATCGGCGGGGGACGGGGAGGCAGTTCAATCTACCGTGCGCTGCATTCCATGGAACACGCAGAGGTCGCCGGAGTGGCAGATAAGAACCCCGAGGCACCGGCCATGCGCCTGGCGAGGGCTGATGGAGTTTTTACCACAGGCAGCATAGCGAAGATCTGTGGACTGCCTGATTTGCAAATAATTATTGAAGCAACCGGTCTGCCGGAGGTTCAGGCGGAAATCAGGCAGGTCAAACAGGCCCAAACAGCCTTGATGGAAGCCGAAGCGGCCAATATGGTCATGACAGTAATTGAAGAAAAAGAGCAGCTGGTAGAAATCAAACGGCTCAAGGGCGAACTGGACGCGGTGTTTGATTCCGTCCAGGAGGCGATTGAAGTTGCGGACAAGCAGGGTAAGATTACCTATGTTAACCCCGCTTTTACCAGGGTAACAGGAATTCTGGCGAGGGACAGGGTGGGCCGCGATATTTTTGCAGTTTCGCCCGATGGAGCGTTGGCCAGGGCTTTGCGCACCCATCAGCCTGTCTTTGGCCACCGTTCCCGGGTGGGAGGTTCCACTGCCGAGGTTGTTTCCAATTCCGCGCCCATAGTCGTAGACGGACGGATGGAAGGGGCCGTGGTGGTATTCCAGCCTCTAAACGATATCTTTAAGCTCTGGGAACAATTGCAGAAAAGCACCTCTATTATCGAAGGCTTGAACCACCGCATCGGTCAGATATCGGGCAGCAAATACACCTTTGACGATATTACCGGCACCCAACCTGAATTTGAACGGGTGGTTAACCTGGCCAGGAAAGCAGCCATACTGGATTCGGCGGTGCTGATCTTAGGAGAAAGCGGCACGGGCAAAGAATTATTCGCTCATGCCATTCATGCCGCCAGCGGGCGGCGGCCCCAGCCTCTGGTCAAGGTTGGCTGCGCCTCGATTCCACCCACCCTGCTGGAAAGCGAGTTGTTCGGCCAGGAAAGCGAAGGGCCGGAGAAAATCAAGCTGGGCAAGCTGGAACTGGCTGAAGGCGGAACTATTTTTCTCGATGAGATTGGCGACATCAATTTGCACACCCAGGCTAAACTCCTGCGTGTGCTTCAAGACAAGGAGTTTCAGCGGGTAGGCGGCAGTGAGGCAATCAAAGTCAATGTAAGGGTAATCTCCACTTCCAACCGCAACTTGAAAGAGATGGTGCAGCGGGGGGAATTCCGCCAGGACCTGTATTACCGGATCAATGTGGTGGAACTGCGCATCCCGCCCCTGCGGCACCACCCGGAAGACATTCCCGGCCATGTCCAGCACCTGGTCTCCAGCCTGAACAGAAAGCTGGGGAAAAAGATCAAGGGTGTCACCACTGAGGCGGAGGAACTCCTGCAGTCCTACCACTGGCCCGGCAATGTGAGGGAACTGCAAAATGTGCTGGAACGGGCCATGGTCACCGCTGAGGATGAGATTATAACTTACCAGCACCTGCTGCCCCTGGTGGAACAGCCAAAAACCGGTTCCGGCCTGCAGTTGGGCGACCTGATGCCGCTCAGCCAAATGGAAGGGATTCTGATCAGACAGGCTCTGTCCCGCTACGGCGATTCGGTGGAAGGGAAGAAAAAGGCCGCCCAGGCCCTGAACATCTCCCTGGCCACTCTGTATAACAAGCTTAAAAGCCTGAACTGAAACGAGAAGTTTACGAAAGGAGCAAGATTTGAGAATGAGCAGTAAGTATCATTTTGTGGTCCGCAGGGTTCATTCTTTGCTGGGACTGCTGCCAATCGGTCTTTTCCTGGCATTTCACCTTACCCTGAATATCCTGGCCACCAACAGCCCCGAAAGGTACGAAAAAGTCATCAACACCATGCGGGGAACGCCGGGGATTTTTGTCGTAGAACTGGTCGTAATTTTCCTTCCTATTTTATTTCATGCCGTTTACGGCTTGATTGTGGTTTACGGCGGAGGAGTCAATACCCTGCGCTATCAGTATGCGCGTAACTGGTATTATCTGCTGCAGAGAATTACGGGTATAATCACGCTGATTTTTGTTGCCTACCACGTGTTTACCCTGAGGGTTGACGGGGCCACGGCCCAAGCCACGGTAACAGCCCTGACTAATTTTGTGAAAACACCTTTCGGACTTGTATTTTATATCGTTGGCGTGCTCTCAGCAATTTTTCACTTTGCCAACGGCTTGTGGGCTTTTCTCATTACCTGGGGCATCACTATCGGGCCCCGGTCGCAAAAGGTGTCCACCTGGTTTTGCAGCGGGGTGTTTGTTATCCTCTCCGCGGTTGCGCTGAAGACCCTGGCGCAGCTATTGGCTTAAGCTGACTGGAAAGGAAGGTAAGTATGAGTAAGATTGTGATTGTGGGCGGCGGCCTGGCCGGTTTGATGGCAGCCATTAAGGCGGCCGAAGCTGGAGTATCCGTGGACATGCTCAGCCTGGTGCCGGTTAAACGCTCTCACTCGGTGTGCGCCCAGGGAGGTATTAACGGGGCTGTCAATACCAAGGGAGAAGGCGATACGCCCTGGGAACATTTTGATGATACTATCTATGGCGGCGACTTTCTTGCCAACCAGCCTCCGGTCCTGAAGATGTGCGAGGCGGCCCCTGGCATCATTCACCTGATGGACCGCATGGGTGTCATGTTCAACCGGACGCCGGAGGGGCTTTTGGATTTTCGCCGCTTTGGCGGCACGAAGCGCCACAGGACAGCCTTTGCCGGCGCCACCACAGGCCAGCAGCTCCTGTATGCCCTGGATGAGCAGGTTCGCCGCTTTGAAGTGGAAGGGCTGGTGCGCAAATACGAGGGCTGGGACTTTTTGAGCGCCGTGCTTGACCAGGACGGGGTTTGCCGCGGCGTGACGGCCCAGGACATGAAGAGCATGGAAATCAAGGCTTTCCCGGGCGACGCAGTGATCATGGCTACGGGAGGCCCCGGCATTATCTACGGCAAAAGCACCAACTCCACCATCAATACCGGAACTGCAGGTTCCGAGCTTTACCAGCAAGGCGTGTATTATGCCAACGGCGAGTTTATTCAAATCCACCCTACGGCCATCCCCGGGGACGACAAGCTCCGCCTGATGTCTGAGTCTGCCCGGGGCGAGGGCGGCAGGGTCTGGACTGTTAAAGACGGCAAACCCTGGTACTTCCTGGAGGAAAAATACCCGGCCTACGGCAACCTGGTTCCCCGCGATATTGCCACCCGGGAAATCTTTCACGTCTGTGTGGACTTGAAGCTTGGCATTAATGGGGAAAACATGGTTTACCTTGACCTGTCCCATATGGACCCCCATGTGCTTGATGTCAAGCTGGGCGGTATCCTGGAAATCTATGAAAAGTTTGTGGGAGACGACCCGCACAAGGTTCCCATGCGGATTTTCCCGGCGGTGCACTACTCTATGGGCGGACTCTGGGTTGATTTCGACCAGATGACAAATATTCCTGGCTTGTTTGCCGCCGGCGAGTGCGAGTACCAGTACCACGGCGCCAACCGGTTGGGGGCCAACTCGCTGCTCTCCGCCATTTACGGCGGCATGGTGGCCGGCCCCAACGCGGTGCAGTTTATCAGCGGCCAAAAGAAAGCCGCAGCCGATGTGCCCAACCAGGTTTTTGAGGCGGAAGTGAAGCGCCAGACGGAAAAATTCGCGCGTATCGGCGCCATGCACGGCAGTGAGAACCCCTATAAGCTCCACAAGGAATTGGGCGAGGTCATGACTGACAATGTCACTGTAGTGCGCTACAATGATAAGTTGAAGGAAACGGACAATAAGATTCTGGAGCTGATGGAGCGCTACAAGAAGATCGATATCAACGACAGCGTCAAGTGGAGCAGCCAGGCCATGCAGTTTACCAGGCACCTGTGGAACATGCTGGAGCTGGCGCGGGTAATCACCCTTGGCGCCTTAAACCGCAACGAGAGCCGGGGCGCCCACTATAAGCCGGATTTCCCTGAACGCGACGATGCTAACTGGCTCAAAACCACCAAGGCCAAGTATACACCCGGCGGTCCGGTCTTCGAGTATGAGGACGTGGACGTTTCCCTGAATAAGCCCCGTCCCCGTAAATATGACGTAGACAAGGAGGTCAAGTAATGTCTAATGTCATTGAGCTAAGGATTAAGCGGCAGGATGGCCCGGGCCAGCCTGCCCGTTGGGAGAGCTTCAAGATTCCCTACCGGCCGAAGCTGAACGTAATTTCGGTCCTGATGGAAATTCAGCAAAACCCGGTTAACGCCGAAGGGAACAGGACCACCCCTGTGGTCTGGGAGTGCAACTGCCTGGAAGAGGTGTGCGGCGCCTGCAGCATGAATATCAACGGCCAGGCCCGGCAGGCCTGTACGGCCCTGATAGACCAGCTAAAGCAGCCCATCGTGCTGGAACCCCTGAGGAAGTTTCCGCTGGTGCGCGATCTGATGGTAGACCGTACGGTGATGTTTGACAGCCTGAAAAAGGTGCGGGCCTGGATTCCCATTGATGGTACCTATGACCTGGGCCCAGGGCCCAGGATGGCTGAAGCCAAGCGGCAATGGGCTTATGAGCTGTCCAAATGCATGACCTGCGGCTGCTGCGCCGAATCCTGCCCTCAGTTTAACTCCCGCTCCAAGTTTATCGGTCCGGCGGCAATTTCCCAGGTGCGTTTGTTCAACGCCCACCCTACCGGTGAGATGAACAAGCATGAACGCCTGGAGGTTTTGCTGGAAGAAGGCGGCATCTCTGACTGCGGCAATGCGCAAAACTGCGTCAGGGCCTGCCCCAAAGCGATTCCCCTTACCACCTCCCTGGCTGACCTCAACCGGGACGCCAACAAGTTTGCCGTAGACAGGTGGCTGAGGAAGTAGGATGCTAAATAGCAGGAGTCGGGGGTCCGAAGTCAGGAGTCAGGAGTCAGAATTCAGAATGGGACAAAGGGGACGGTTCTGGCGTCCTAGCGAAAAAAGTCATAAGCTTAGTAGGAGTCAGGAGTCAGGAGTCAGACTCGCATGCTGCGTGGCGGCACCACTGATGAATGAAAATTTGGTTTGAGTCACTTGGGGACGGTTCTCCAATGGCTCACTTTTGAGTCAATCAGGAACCGTCCCCAAGAAGTGTCAGGGGGACAGGTCCCTTGACATACGGGGCAAAATACTTCCAAATTCTGACTCCAAAGACTATCCGAGTATATCAGGGAAAATCTGAACCATTCTGACTCCTGACTCCTTGAATTCTGAATTCTTACCCCAAAGAATATCTAAAAGTGTCAAGGGACCTGTCCCCCTGACACGGAAGCCACAGGGGATGCCTAAACCCTTCTGACTCCTGACTCCTTGAATTCTGAATTCTCACCCCAAAGAATATCCGAACATGAAAGGGATGATGTATTAATGTCACTGCGTGAAGATGCGCTCAAACTCCACCGCGACAACCGGGGCAAAATAGTGGTGCAAAGCAAAGTGCCTGTGCGGGATTCCCGCGACCTGAGCCTGGCTTATTCTCCCGGCGTCGCCGAGCCCTGCAAGGAGATTGCAGCAAACCAGGAATTAGTTGACGTTTACACCAACCGGGGCAATATGGTGGCTGTTGTTTCCAACGGAACCGCGGTCCTGGGCCTGGGAGACATCGGCGCCTACGCCGCCATGCCTGTGATGGAAGGAAAATCTGTCTTGTTCAAGTCTTTTGCCGGAGTTGACGCTTTTCCCATCTGCCTGGGAACCAAGGACATAGACCGGATCGTTGATGCCGTAAAACTTTTGGAGCCCACATTTGGGGGCATCAACCTGGAAGACATCGGAGCCCCCGCCTGTTTTGAGATTGAAGAGCGGTTAAAGGCGGAGATGAACATCCCTGTCTTCCATGACGACCAGCACGGTACTGCTATTGTGACTATGGCGGGCATGGTCAATGCCATTAGAGTCGTTAAAAAGGAACTGAAAGACATCAAGGTTGTCACCAGCGGCGCTGGGGCGGCCGGGGTGGCCATCATCAAGCTGTTGATGAGCATGGGTGTCAAAGATGTAATCATGTGCGACAGTAAAGGGGCCATTTATGAGGGCCGCCCCAGCGGCATGAACAAATACAAAGATGAAATCTCCGCCAAAACCAACCGCGGTATGCTGAAAGGGGACTTGGCTGAAGCCCTGGTGGGAGCCGATGTATTTATCGGAGTTTCGGTGGCGGATGCCGTAACACCTGAGATGGTGAAGTCCATGGCCAAAGACCCGATCATTTTTGCCATGGCCAACCCGCTGCCGGAAATCATGCCCGACCTGGCCAGAGAGGCCGGTGCGGCGGTAGTAGGCACGGGACGTTCCGATTATCCCAACCAGATTAATAACGTGGCGGCCTTCCCCGGCATCTTCCGCGGCGCCCTTGACGCCAAAGCAACTACAATCAACGAAGCGATGAAAGTAGCTGCTGCCTACGCCATCGCCGGTCTGGTATCCGAGGCGGAACTGAGCGCCGATTACATCACTCCCAAGGCTTTTGACCCCCGTCTGGCCCCTGCGGTGGCAGCAGCTGTAGCCAAGGCTGCTATGGAGAGCGGAGTGGCCCGGGCCAAAGTGGACCCTGAGGCTGTCGCCCAGCATGTGCGCGACGCGGTCGGAAAATAATAGCTGCAAGAGTCAGGAGTCAGGAGTCAGGAGTCAGGAGTCAGGAGTCAGGAGTCAGGAGTCAGGAGTCAGAAGTCAGGAGTCAGGAGTCAGAATGAGAGAACGGGTTATCATCTGTGTTCTGCTCCTTCATCAGTGGTACTGCATGCGCATGATGTCCGTACTGAATTCTGAATACCTGAGTAGTACTATTTAGCAAATAAGGTGAAAAGGGCGGCTGAGCCGCCCTTTTTCATACCTCAGGAAAGTATATACTCGGCAACTTTAGCCGAGTATATCGAACACGGGCACTGAAATGCGCGCGCTGAGGAAAAACGAAGCGCGCATTTCTTGTTTTCAGATTTGTACTGCTCAGGAGTGAGAGCCTGAACGAGAGAAGGGTTTATGGTCCAGAGGTATTCCTGAATTCTGACTCCTGAATACCTGAACGATTGAGTCACTTGGGGACGGTTCCTGATTGACTCAAAAGTGAGCCATTGGAGAACCGTCCCCAAGTGACTCAAAGAAGCGCACTCTCAAAAGTAAAGCGGCGGCCTACGGCGACTGCATAGAGGCCACTTGTACGGCCTGCCAGTCCAGCACTCAGCTAATACTGAGTGCTGGAACTTGGGAATCCTCGCGTTTCAACGCGGGGAGGAAGTCAAGGGTGACGACTATGGGGTAACGGGTGTGCCCATGGGTTTGCCTCTGGCGGAATTGCTGCTGCTGCGGCGGGCCGGCTTGACCCCGCTCCAGGTCATTCAGGCCGCTACCCTGAACTCTGCCAGGGCAGTCGGGCACGAACAGGAACTGGGCAGTTTGGAACCCGGTAAAGCGGCTGATATCCTTATAGTCCGGGCGGACCCTCTGCGGGACTTAACCAATCTGCGCACAGTCAAAGGGGTGATTTTCCAGGGCAAACTGCTGCGTTGGGAAAAACAGTGAACGCTAAGGGCAGGGGCATGGCTGAAGTATAAATTTAAGCATTTCTCCACATGATTATGGAAGAATAGGCTAAATTAGTCATTGTCTGAATAGATTAATAAATTGGATTACGGACATAATTGTAGTAAAATAAGCAGATGTGGGGAAATTTGTCGAAAAGGTAGTGGTTATAATTTTAAAGCCGGCCTTACTCGCCCAACGCCCTAACAGGGAAGTTCTTATCGGGTTGTTAATTCTAGCTTGTTTCGGTGCAGCCTTGGTTTGTTCAGTGGCAGTGTCCTTGCTCACAGTCAACGTCACGGCGATTACTACCCAAGACAACGTGGATTTTTTGGTTAAGGCCAACAAGGAAGTGTTTGACCTTGTTCCGGGCGATGTGCTGCGGATTGAGCGCACCCCTGCCAAGAAAGCATTTACCGGCCAGGATATGGAGATCATGAAGATTTATACCACTCAAGGATTTATCTATGCCGTACCCGATGATCCCTACTATGCTGAGACACAGCAGCTGGCAAACGCTGCGCTGCGGCTAAACGGGGACTTGGATCAGGCGGGCAGCCAGGTCTGGATGAAACAAGGCAATGAGACAACCCTGGATTCCCTGAAACAAAAAGGCTATGCCATTGGTACTCAGGAAAACAAGCGGCCCCTGCTGTTTGCGCTTTTGGGCCTGCAAAATTTCCTCCTGGTTGGTGCCGGGTTGGGGATGCTGCTGCTGGTTTTCCCGTTTCGTATGGAGAAAGATGCGGAAAGATCCCCCGTCACAACCCGCGTCAAACAGCTGGCGTAAGACGAGGTCCGAGGTCCGAGGTCCGAGGTCCGAGGTCCGAAGTCCGAGGTCCGAGGTCCGAAGTCCGAAGTCCGAGGTCCGAAGTCCGAGGTCCGAAGTCCGAGGTCCGAAGTCCGAGGTCCGAAGTCCGAGGTCCGAAGTCCGAGGTCCGAAGTCCGAAGTCCGAGTTCCGAAGTCCGAGGTCCGAAGTCCGAGTTCCGAGGTCCGAAGTCCGAAGTCTGAGCTAAGCGAAAAAGAGAGGCCCTTCCTCGCGGAGGTAACGGGTTCGGTTTTGGGGTGCAAAACCTAAAATAACAAGCAGATTAGCATGCGGTTCAGCACATGAATTAGCATGCTATTTTTCCGCCTGCACCAAGCCCTTGAACTTCTGTGTAGGTATTAAATCCTGCAATGGGGTAGTAGCTACGCCGGCGGGATATGCTGTCTGCAGGGCTGGGTCCGATATTGTTAAGAAGTCTAAAATAATAAATTGAAATTTTCACGAAATTGAATTATCATATGGCTAGGTGGCCTTACCACTAGACTGACTAGATATAGACTGCTAATTAGGTTGTTTCGTGGGAAGTGGTCAGGTTTGGCCCTTCCCCTTCTTCTACTTTCAAAAACAAGTGGTGCTTTTAGGAGGGAAAAGAATGCTATCTAACCATATAATTAATGAACTTATTACGGCTTTAGGTCGAGAAAACGTTCAAACAGACAAAGAAGACCTGATCGCCTATTCTTTCGATGCTACAGCCGCTATGCACCAGCATCTCCCGGAGGTTGTAGTGACTCCAGTTTCCACAGAACAAGTTGTTGCTATCGTTAAAATTGCTAAAGAAAATCGGGTGCCGATCTATCCAAGAGGCTCGGGAACAAATCTTAGTGGAGGGACTATCCCTATTCAAGGTGGTATTGTTTTGTCCCTGCTCAATATGAACAAGATTATTGAAGTTGATCCAGAAAATCTAACCGCCAGCGTCCAACCTGGGGTTATCATTCAGGATTTGAACAATGCAGCGGCTAGTTGCGGTTTAATGTATCCGCCTGATCCTGGTACGGTAACGACAGCGACCATGGGGGGCTCAGTGTCGGAATGTTCCGGCGGACTACACGGCTTAAAATACGGGGTTACCAAACACTATGTGATGGGCATGCAATTAGTTTTAGCCAATGGCGAACGAATCAAGTGGGGCGGTAAAACGGTCAAGAATGTCACAGGGTATGATCTGACGGCCCTGTTTACCGGGGCAGAAGGTACGCTGGGAATTATTACTGAGATTTTGGTTAAATTGATCCCTGTCCCGGAAACAAGGAAAAGCTTATTAGCTGTTTTTGACGACCTGGATAATGCGGGGAAGGCCATATCAGCCATCATCCGCAACAAAGTCATACCAGCGACTTTGGAGATTATGGACAATGTCACCCTTCGGAGCGTGGAAAAGTTTACCCACGCCGGGCTTCCACTGGAGGCTGAGGCCGTTCTACTCTGTGAAGTTGACGGTTATCGAGAGGTCGTCGACCGGGAGGCAACACTTGTTGAAAAGATCTTAAAGGAAGAAGGAGCTATTGAGGCAAAGCTAGCCAAAGACGATAAAGACCGGGATCTTTTATGGTTTGCACGACGTAGTGCATTGCCGGCTTTGGCTCAGGAAAGGCCCACGACGGTCCTCGAAGATGCTACAGTACCGAGAAGTAATATTCCAGAAATGCTTAAAGCCATTCGGCGGATTGCCTTAAAATACAAGCTTTTAATCGGTACCTTCGGTCATGCTGGGGATGGAAATCTTCACCCAACAATTTTAACTGACGTTCAGGATAAGGAAGAAATGGCGCGGGTGGATAAAGCCGTTGAAGAGATTTTCCAAGCAGCGCTTTCTTTAGGTGGTACCCTATCCGGTGAACACGGGATCGGGATGGCTAAGGCCAAATATCTCACCTGGGAGTTTGGGCCGGGCGGGGTCGATGTTTTGCGTCGGATTAAGGAAGCACTCGATCCTGATTATCTTCTTAACCCTGGTAAAATCATAAGGAGGGACTAAACGTGTCTGTTTATAGCTCCTTGACTTCTGTGAGTGATGAACTGCGCAAATGCATGAAATGCGGAAATTGCCAGGCGGTTTGTCCTATCTATAAAGAAACCCGGCGTGAAGTTGGGGTAGCCCGGGGTAAAATAAGTTTAGTAGAAGCGATACTTTCCGGCCAAATGGAAATAACTGAAGGAATGGCCGAGCGCTTTTCACTTTGTACAACGTGCATGGCTTGTAATGCCATCTGTCCCTGTGGAGTACGCTTCGACCGGATTATTTTAGCGGCTCGTGCCGAAGCAGTTCGCCAAAAAGGCCTCCGTCCCATTAAGAAAATTGCCTTCAAGGCTCTTAAAATGCGGCGTTTGTTTGATGCTGGAATGAAAACGGGCAGTATTCTTCAAGGACTTGCTATGAAAAGGCTCCCGGGCAGAGGGAGCGGCGCTCGTTTACGCTTTAACATCGGCTTGGGCACGAAGAAGGTTTTCCCTAATTTAGCGAAGAAAACGCTCAGGTCGGAATTTCCTGAAGTCATAACCGTGAAG
>JAJYNB010000030.1:0-329 GCA_021786555.1 Bacillota bacterium
CATTGCCGGCAAAGGAGAAGAAGACTAAGTCACCGGGCTTTAGGTTACTGTAGGCCACTGGGCTGCCCATTGTGGCTTGGTCCCGGCTGACGCGGGGGAGCACAATCCCTTGGGAAGCAAAGACATATTGGGTGAAACCGGAACAGTCGAAAGCGGACGGTGTCGTCCCACCCCAGAGATAGGGTGTTCCGATTAATTTTTTGGCTTCTGCCACGATTCCGTTGACTTGGGCGGAATTGCCTGTTACAGAACCCGCTTGGCTTTTATCCAGGGCACTTTCGGTTAAAGGTCCGGCAATTCCGTCCACTTGAAGGTGATCGTTGCGTTGA
>JAJYNB010000030.1:339-11073 GCA_021786555.1 Bacillota bacterium
CGTCCAGAGGACCAACCGCATATCCTAAATGGGCTAGTTCACTTTGCAGTATCCGGACATCTGAGCCCCTGGAGCCCATCCTCATCAGGGTCGCAGCTTGGGCTGTCGGAGCAAAGGCCATGCTGCCCATGAGTACCAAGGTGCCGATGACCAAGACCTTACCTTGTGACCAGAAATTTCGGTTTGATTTTGATCGAGGCTGTTGTTCACTTTTTCGAGCTGGAATGGTTTGTTTTTGGCTTGTCTGTTTTTGCATCTTTTTCTCCTCTCAAATTAAAGTTTTAGCAATTCAATTGTGTAAATACCAGGACAAGCTATGCGTCTATCCTAACATCTAAAGACTTACAAAGAAAGTGAAGGTTGTTGGATTATTTACCATGAGAATCCAGTATCGGCGCTCATCTCGACCGTATTTTCATCCTCTGTGGTAAGTTTTGTCAGCGGCTCATGGGGTCTGAATCGCGAAAAAAAGCCGGGCTCTTTGAGCCCGGCTAAGAGGATCAACTCATTCTAACACCTGTGGGATTCGGTAAGCAGTTGCCTGGCCTGTGGTCTATCTGAGTCAAGTTTAGGGCTTGGCCGAAGTGGCCGGGGTTGCTAAACCTTTCAACTGGCTTTCCAGGTTATCGAGCATGGTGCGCAATTGATCAATTTGGCTGAGGATGGAGCTGATATTTCCAGTCGACGGTGTCGTTAGTGTGCCGGAAGGTTGAGGTGCCGTTGCTGCCACACTCTGGCCAGGTGTCGTCGGTTGTGGCACTGTATCGCCGAAAATTTGCACGAGGGCCGAGCCCAGATTGTCCGCCATCACCAGATTGTTCCCGTAGGCGAGGACAACCCGTTTCATCTCGGGAATGCTGCCCCCTTTATCAGACTGAAGATAGATAGGTTCGACATAGAGGAAATTGCCGCCGATGGGTATGGCGAGCAAATTGCCGCGGATGACGCTGGAGCCCTTTTGGTCCCAAAGGGAAAGCTGTTTTGAGATGTTAGGATCTTGATCGATCTGCGATTCGATCTGGAGTGGGCCATTAATCTCAATATTCTTGGGCAGTTCGTAGAGGAGAAGGTGCCCATAATGGCTTCCGTCCATGCGGGCAGCCAGCCAGGCCACCATGTTGTTGCGCTTGTTGGTCTCGCTGCTGGCCGGGGTGAAGGGTATCATCAACACGTACTCAGCTTTGCTTTCTCCCGGCAGACGCATCACCGTGTAATATGCCTGCATCGGCTGAGCGTCTTTGGAATTGTGGAGTTCCGAGGCAACGTCCCAAGCGTCTTCCTTGTTGTAAAAAACAGTTGGGTTGGTCATGTGGAAGTTTTTCAACTCGTTGACCTGGATGTTGAACAAGTCCTCGGGATAGCGCAGGTGGACCCTTAAATCAGCGGGCATCTGAGTCAAAGGCTTGAACAGGCTGGGGAATATTTTGCCGTAAGTTTGTGCCACAGGGTCAGTTGTGTCCACCTGATAGAAGTCCACAGTGCCGTTATAGGCGTCAACCGTTACCTTGACCGAATTGCGGATATAATTGATGCCTGAGTCTTTGGAAGGACTGGAATAGGGCATGTAGCTGGAGGTAGTGTAGGCATCAATAATCCAGTACAGTTTGCCTCCGCTGATTACCAGGTATGGGTCGGAATCGTAATAGAGGAAAGGGGCCAGCTTCTTAACGCGGTCCATGATGTTGCGGGTGAGCAGGATTTTGCTGTTAGAGGTAATTTCGCTGGAAAGATAGAAGCGCATGGTAGCGTGGTTCAGGCTGAGCATTAGTTTGTTGAAGCCGGTCAGTTTGATGCCGGTACTGCCGTGATAGGTGTTTTCAACGTTGTTGGAACCTTGGGGGTAATCAAATTCATTGGTGGTAGTGTTGGTGACCACCCAATCATCGGTCAGCTCGCCAAAATAAATGCGGGGCTCGGTAATGTTTAGTTCAGGGTAGCTTGATACGGGGGGGATATCCTTGATGATGTAATCCGGCAGCCCTTCCGATGTCACTGCATTGGCCAGGGATGCCGCCACCCCGTAGCCGTGGGTATATTTGAACCTTAAGTTGACGAAGGTTTTTGCCTTGGCATCAATGTCATTGGCGGACATCTCCCGGGCTGCCAGCATCACCTGACGCAGCCGGCCATCCAGCATGTACCGGTCAACGTCGATATCGTTAAATTTATAGTAGAGCCGGATGCCTTGTTTTTGAGCATAGGTCAGGCTCATGGGCCTTGGGTCATTGAGCCTGATATTGTTGATGGTGCCTTGGTCTTTGGCCAAATCCGCTGCTGTCAGGGGTGTGGTCCCTGGATACTCTACATCTTTAATTTTATCCAGGCCAAAGCCGAATTTGGTCAAATCTATTTCGTGGTTAATATAAGGCAGCTCTTTATTTAATTCGTTGGGCACCACCACAAGGGACTGTACCGCTGCCGGAACCAGGCCGTAGCCGACCACAGAAAGCAGAATTGTACCTGCTAAGGGCAGGGTGAGCAATCTGGCGTCCTTGAAAAAGAGGGACAGCAGCGCCGCCAGGGCGCCGGCAACGCACAAGACAACCAATCCTTTTAGGGCTGGAGCGGTGGCAAAAAGGTCGGTAAAGCCGGCACCGAAAACGTGGCCGTGGCTTGAGTACAACAGCTCAAAGATATTAAGACCGTAGTCAAAGGCTTTTAGCAGGAACAGCAGGATGCCTAAAGCTGCCAGGTGGCGGCGGGCCGGCCGCTGGATTGTCACTGCGCCTTGCCGCCACAGCGCAAGGCTTTGTACGGAGAGCATGCCGGTCAGCAAATAAAACAGCCCGCTGATGATGCCTAAAAACAGCAAGGGTAAATAGAAGGATTGGTACAGGACCTGGAAAAAAGGCAGACGAAAAAAATAAAAGGAGAGGTCTTGCCCGAAGATAGGGTCGCTAAGGTTGAAGCTGGTGGCGTGCTGTAAGGTCAGGTAATCCATCCAGCCTGCGCTCCCCGAGACGAAGCTGATACCGTAGCTGATTAGCAGCGATATTAGAAACAGGGCCACTGTAACTATGCGGCTCTCAAGGGTTTCGGCTACAGGCGCCATATCATGCTCGCGGATTACCCGGATTTGCTTTTGAAAGCGGCCATTGATCAAAGAAATCAAGGAGGTCCGCAGCAAAAGTAAAGTGATAAATATTGCGATCAGAAGAAATACGCCATTAACGGCCTGGACAATAACTTTTGTCAGCAGAGGGGTCCAGAACAACTGGGAGTAGCCCAGGTCCTTAAACCACAACCAGTCTTCATAGAGCTTAGTTGTGGAGACCAGTCCAATTAACATAAGAACAAGAATCAGGCTAAACACAAAGCGTCGCAAACGGTAAGCCCTCCTAAGTGAAAAATGTCTAACGTACATTTTCTGCCCCAATTGGCAAAATCCTGCTCGGGCCCGTTGAACAAAGGGTGGCAATTTTTCAGTAATGTTATATTATTACCACTTGGCCTGGAATAAAACTAAAATATCTTGGCAAGCAGAATTTTTCTGGTATACTCTATAGTAAGAATTAAGGTAATACCCCCGGGTGGTAGGAGGAAGCTGAGCGATGTACGATTTAGTGATTGTGGGCGGGGGACCAGCCGGTTTGACCGCAGGAATTTACGGCGCCAGGGCCCGTCTGAAAACGTGCCTGCTGGAGTTGGGCATACCGGGCGGTCTGGCGGCCACCACTGAGATTATTGAAAATTATCCGGGTTTTCCTGAGGGTATCGCGGGGCCGGAACTGATGATGCGCTTTCAGGATCAGGCGGAGAGGCTCGGCCTGGAAATTCGCAGCGAAGAGGTAACAGGACTGGAACTGGTTGGTGAAACAAAAAAGATTCAAACGTCAACCGGATTGTATGAAACCAAGGCGGTAATCATTGCTACCGGGTCCCGGCCAAAGAATTTAGGAGTGCCTGGTGAGGCAGACTTTTACGGCCAGGGTGTTTCCTACTGCGCTACCTGTGACGGGGCGTTTTTCAAGAACCGTGAAGTCGTCGTGGTGGGCGGCGGGGACGCGGCTGTGGATGAAGCACAATTTTTGACCCGGTTTGCCAGCAAAGTTACGATTGTGCACAGGAGAGAAGGGTTCAGGGCGGCCCGCATTTCTTTGGACAGGGCAAAAGCCAACGAGAAGATTCAGTTTCACCTGAATGCTGTGGTCGAGTCCATTGAAGGCAGCCGCGGGGTGGAAGCGGTGGTGGTCAAGGATGTCCACACAGGCGCCATAAGCAAGATCCCGGCCAAGGGAGTGTTTGTCTACGTTGGAACAGATCCCAACACCAAGTTCCTGGAAGGGCAGTTGGAATTGACACCCCAAGGTCATATCAAGACAGGCGCTAGTCTGCAAACCTCCATACCCGGAATTTTCGCAGCAGGGGATGTCAGGGAAACTCTGTTAAGACAGGTTTCCACCGCTGTAGGGGATGGGGCTTTGGCCGCCATGGAAGCCGAAAAATTCCTGGCAAACCTCTAACCGGATTATCACTGCAAAGAATCATATGGAGTAATGAATTAGGCAGTCTCAAGTAGCAGAGACTGCCTATCTTATTACTCCAAAGGGAGGCCGTTTAAAAATCAAGCATGGCGCGAAGCCTGCAGATCTGGCGGGCGAGCTACAGGACGCAGGGACGGTTCTGACGTCCGAGCGAAAAAAGGCATTTAGGGACCCTCTCGCCAGACCTGAAAAATAGAGTTTTTTTGGTCATCTTCAGCCAGTCGTAACGGCAAGGGCTGTACCCCAAAAGAAATGCTGCGTTCGAACATCGGACATCGGACATCGGACATCGGACTTCGATTACAGGTCGGATTGGTCCGGGCCAGGTTTCGCCCTCCGGTCGAGAAATTGCCTGCGGTGCGCTGAGGTATCACTGGTGACTTTGGCCAGGTATATTCGCCGCATGCAGCGGCGGCAGTAAGTCTTGACCCGGTTGGCCACGGGGTCATTTTTATAGATTATGGTTTCGTTACCGGTGTGGACCTGACCGCACTTGCACACAATGGTCAGTCCCCCTGGCAGCATCGACATCCCCCCTCTGCCGCAAAGAAACCAACAAAAAGGCCGGTACTTTTGTACCGGCCTCCTGACTCATGGTCACGGGCTCACTGCTACTTATCATAATTATATGCCTGGGTCCGAACCTGCGTCAATCTTCCAGCCTTGGTCCCGCGGAGAACCAGTTAATAGCCGCGGCAAATCAAGTTCTCGGCCTGTTCCCTGATATGTTTGGAATCTTCTCCTGTCAATTGGCCTACCCGGCGGGTAACAGAAAGATATTCGCTGATAAGAACCCTGCAGGGTCTAGTGTCGTCTTCCAATGCTTTGCCTCCTATCTGTCGAATTTATTGTTTCCAAGGCCCGAAGGAAACAAACTTCCAACTTATACCACGTTGGGAGTGTAAAATTTTACAGTACGAAAAGGAATCTTTTGAAATTTCGCGAAGATTATCTAGAATAGTTATAATTTGGAGGATTTGGTTTTGGCTACAAGTGTCAAGCAGGATTTGCCCTTCGTACTGCTAAAAGAACGGGATTTTGGCCTGCTGCTCACAGGCCAGTTTGTTTCCAACCTGGGGGACAAGATCCACTATGTGGCTCTGGGGATATGGGTGTTCCGCCTGACGGGAAACCCCCTGGCGGTGGGCGCTATGGCCATCTCGACCTTGCTGCCATACCTGCTGTTTGGCCTGCTGGCAGGTGTTTATGTGGACCGTTGGGAAAAAAAGCGCACCATGATAGTTTGTGATGTCATCAGAGCCGGACTGGTGGCTTTGCTGCCGTTTGTTATTAGCATATCGTTAGATTTGGTTTATGTCGTAGCTTTTCTGCTTACAACGGTGAGTTTGCTGTTTAGTCCGGCGAAAATGGCTGTAATACCGGCATTATTCCAACGGGAAAAAATACTCCCGGCCACATCTCTGGCTGAGTCCGTGGAAAACGTCACTGAGATCCTGGGATATGCCCTGGCCGGGGTAGTGACCGTGCTTTTAAGTCTGGACAAGGTGTTTTATCTGGATTCTCTCACTTTTCTGGTGTCGGCTTTAACCATATCTGCCATGAGTTTCCGGTTTGAAGCGCCGGCCAAGCCTGTAGAGACCCGAGTTTTTACAGAGATAGGCCAGGGCCTGTCCTTCATCGCCTCCAGCAAGCCTCTTTGGCATGTGTTGGCGGTATATTGCCTGGCGCTCTTGGTTTTTAGCGGTTTTAATCCCCTGATTTTCGTCTATGCCTTAAAGGCCCTGGGTACTTCCAATTTTGGCTTGGGCATGCTGGAGATGATGCATGCGGTGGGCATAACTCTGGGTGGTCTGGCTTTAAGCTTTATCGGCCCAAAGCTGTCTAAAGGGCGCCTGATGATTGCTGGGTACTTGCTCGCGGGAGTTACAATTGCCCTGTTAGGAGTTTTCCCCTGGTATCCCTTGGCGGCAGCCGGCTTTTTGTTTACCGGACTGTCAAATGCCCTGTTTTTGATTCCCGTCCAGGCTATCTTTCAGGAACTTACTCCGGCTGACCTGCGGGGGAGAGTGTTCGCCGCCCGCTTTACCCTCACCCGGATTTCCTTTATGCTTTCCGTGGGCTTACTCACCTTTGGGGCCAGCCGTACCAGTGTGCAAGCAGTCTACATGGTTTCCGGCCTCGTGTTAGCGGCCATATCCTTACTTGCTTTCCGCCTCAAGTCCTTCAAAACCATCTGACAGGCTTTTAGCAAGGGCGGCAGAATTTCCCCGGGTTTTTGTGTCTGGGGTTTCCGCCGCCCTTATTTGTTATGCTCTCTGGTCAGTGTTTTACGGACTTTGCTCCTTATCCCCTTCTAAAGTTCGTGACTGCGCATAAATTTTTAGGGAAATTGCACACTGCCTGCAGCGTTTTTGGCGTGGACAAGTCTGCAGCGTATTACCCCAGGGGGTAGGAATATTATGAAGTGTTTAATCGTCGGCGCGGGTCCTGCCGGTCTTAGCGCCGCAGAAACCCTGCGCAAGCTCTCTGACAGGCTGGAGATTACCGTGGCGGACGGGGAGAATAAGCTGCTTTATGCACGCTGCCAACTGCCGGGTGTGGTCGCAGGGCGGACAATACCTGATTTCCGCCCGCCGGATTTTTTTACGCGCAACGATATCGGGCTCATTGCAGGCAAGAGGGTCTTATTCCTATGGCCTGATCTGAACCAGGTCTTGCTGGAGGACGGCAGCAGGCTGCGCTTTCAGGTTCTCCTCCTAGCCACAGGCGCCCGTCCGAGAGGGTTGAAGATCCCGGGCACGGAGCTGCGCGGTATTTACGGCTTGCGCCAGTATGGGGATGCGCTGCGCATCTCCCGGTGGGAAGCGGGGAGAGCCGTGGTGTTGGGAGGGGGCCCTGGCGGTGTGGCCGTGGCTGAAGCGTTAAGGGACAGGGGGATTAGGCAAGTTACCCTGGTGGTCAAATCTACCAGGGTGTTGAGCCGCCAGATGGATGAGCAGGGAGCGGGTCGGGTTGAAAAGGCCTTGTTAAATCACAACATAGAACTGCTTTACGGTCAGAACCCTCGGCAAATATTGGGGAGCAAAAAGGTACAGAGTGTTGGATTGGAAGACGGCCGGGAACTTCCCGCGGATTTGGTGATAGCTGCAAAGGGAGTGCAGCCTAATATTTCTCTGGCTGTACGGGCCGGAGCGGGTGTGCGGGTTAACCCATACTTTGAAACTGCCCGCTGCGGGGTTTTTGCTGCCGGGGATTGTACAGAGGTTAGGGATGAGCTTACCGGGGAGGACGTGCTCCCTGGCCGGTGGACCTTGGCCATCCAACAGGGGAAGCGGGCTGCCCAAAGTATGTTTTATCGTCTCAAATATCCGGAAGGGTCATGGGAGGAATCAGACTTGACCCCTTATACAGAAGCCTATACAAGGGAATATACCGCACAAATAGGTGGTGTTCCGCTGGCGGCTGCGGGTTGGAACACCTTTCCGGGCGAAGTGCAGGTTTGGGATTCGGGTGGGGTATACCGCCGCCTGGTTTTCCGGGATGACAAGCTGCTGGGAGCGGTTATTATAGGGGATATTGCAGGAGCAGGGATTTATAATTGGCTGATCAGAAAAGGCAGGGAGTTAAGCTCCAGGGAAAAAAGCGCACTGCTTAGGGGAGAGGTTTTCAGCCTGATGCTGCCTGGCGAACCGCAGCAGTCTTATGCCAAATAGGCCGAAAGGGGTGGTAACGATGAAAATTTCCAGTGATCCGGGCATTCGGGCTTTATTGGAAAGGGCCCGCAATTTGGGTATAGAAACGGTATGGGACCGCTGCCAGACCCAATTGCCCCAGTGCGGCTTTGGCGAACTGGGAGTATGCTGCCATAATTGCAGCCAGGGTCCCTGCCGCATTGACCCTTTCGGCAACGGGCCCCGCTCAGGGGTGTGTGGAGCAGGGCGGGACACGCTGGCCTCCTCGACATTTGTCCGGGCTGTCACCGCGGGTACAGCCGCACTTTCAGTTTACGCTAAGGGAATGGTGCGCCTGGTGAGTGCCCCAGGCAGGGAAATAAAAAACATGGAAAAGCTCGAGGCCGTTGCAGGGAGATTGGGCCTGAACCCCGTCCCCGGCCCTGTGGGCCTGCTGCAGCAGTTAGCGGATACGGCCCGGGCCGAGTTCAGTTTTCGGGATGAACCGCCGGCCTGGATATTAACTACCCTTACCAAGGGGCGAATAGATTCTCTTGGCAAAGCCGGCGCCCTGCCGCAGGGGATTGACAGCTCCATTGCGGAGAGTGTGCAGCGTAGTGCCATGGGCGCCACCTCAGATCCGTTAGACCTGCTTTTGAGCGGAGTGAAGTGTGCTGTTGCCGGTTTTGCGGCCAGCCGCCTGGCCTCAGACCTGGCCGACATAGTTTTCGGCGCGCCGCAGCCGGCTGTTACCAGCCTGGCTCCCAACTCAGAAAGCCAGGTAAATATTGCTGTGCAGGGTTTTGACCGTGCTTTGACTCAGTCCCTGGAGATAGCTGCCGGGGAGTTGGCTGATGAGGCCAAGGTTTTGGGGGCAACAGGGTTTAACGTGATGGCGCTTGGTTGGGGCCAGTCCATACTTCAGGAATTGTCCCTTCTGACCGGACTCTGGGACGCCGTGGCAGTCACAGGCCAGTGCAGCTATCCCTCCTTGTCTGATACAGCAGGCTGGACGGGAACTAAGATTTTTGCGGCGGGCCTGGCCGGCATGCCTGGAGTTTTTCAGCTCGACCAGGAGGAAAACGGGGCGGGGGAAACCGGGAGGAAAATAGTGCGGGAAGCCTTGGGAGCCTTCAAGGTCCGCCAGGAGAAGGCTGCTCCAGCCCCTGGAGAGGCGAGAATGGCGCTGATGGGTTTTTCTTATTCAAGCATCCTGTCGGCTTTGGCAGAGTTGAACCCTGCTGACCCCCTGCAATTCTTGTTGGAAAGTATAGTTAAAGGGCGCATCCAAGGTATTGCCCTTATCGGTGGCTGCCCCAACGTTAAGATGCCCCTGGCTGAGAGTTTCCTCGTCCTGGCCAGAGAACTGGCCAGGCGCGACATCCTCCTGCTGACCGCAGGGTGCGGGGCGGGAAGCTTTGCCAGGCATGGGATGCTGACATCCGGGGCAACCCACGAATACGCTGGCCCAGGACTCAAATCCTTTCTTACCGCTGTGGGGGAAGCCAGCGGTGCAGGCGGCCCCTGGCCTCTGTTACTGCATCTGGGTGGATGCCCCGACATTTGCCGGGCTATTGACCTGGCGGTGGACCTGGCAAACAAGCTGGGCGTGGACCTCAGCCGGCTGCCATTTGTCTTCTCACTGCCAGAGTACAGCAATGAACGGGCCCTAACTTTTGCGCTTTCTGCTCTTGCGTTGGGGCTGCCTGTCCATCTGGGGATTACCCCCCCGGTCATGGGCAGCAACCTGATGGTCAACATTCTAACCGGCGGGGTTAAGGATCTGTTCGGCGGGTATTTCATTTTGGAGTCTGATCCCTATCAGGCTGTGAATAAGCTGTCTGATGCTATCAGCCAGCGCCGCAAGGGGCTCAGTCTGGGAGTACGCTGACAGGGGGGAAGGAAACATGGATTACGACATTGCCATACAGTATGAATTGTGCCTGGGGTGTCACAGCTGTGAGTTGGCCTGTGCCGTTGCCCATTCCGACAGCAAGAACTTAAGGGGGGCCATAGGGGAAACTTCCCCTGCCGCCAGGATTTTTGTGGAAGCTGCACCCCCATATAAACTCCCTATGACCTGCCGCCACTGCAAAGATGCTCCCTGTGTCGATGCTTGCAGCAGCGGGGCCATGCGTTCTGACGGGTCAGGCCTTGTGTCCAATGCCGCGGGTACGTGTGTGGGCTGCTGGATGTGTGTCATGGTCTGCCCCTATGGAGTAGTGCGTCCTGACTACCGGTTAAAACAAGCTGTTAAGTGTAACAGGGAGTGTATGGGTTGTGCCGCCATTCCGGCCTGTGTTCAGGCCTGTCCTACGGGAGCTCTGACCTTTGTTTCCGGTGAAAATTGGACTAAGGAGCGTCGAGTGGGCTACATTAAGGGCTTCCGAACAACCCAGATATAAAAAATGGAATAGATTTAAAAAATTTGGAAGTTTGCGAGGAGCCCTTAGGGCTCCTTCACTGTTGTCCGAGGGTGAAAATCGGTGATTAAAACTGGAGCTTTCAGGCGAAACTTAAGATGAGTACGGAAACGGGCTGTATTGCATGTGAAATTTGACCGCCGTCTCTTATTTTCAGTGGGCGGAGAATCTCCCCGGCTTGGCTCGGATGTGCGA
>JAJYNB010000288.1 GCA_021786555.1 Bacillota bacterium
AAGCCTAAGTCCCAGCTGCAGAGAGACACTACCCTGTAGGGAAGTCCGAGCGCCTGCAAGATCGCTTCCGCATCAGCCGTTAGCTTCTCCAACTCTGCATAGGAATTTTCCGGCTTTACAAATTTGACCAGTTCGACCTTGTTGAACTGATGCTGCCTTATCAAACCCCGGGTATCCCTGCCGGCTGCCCCGGCTTCAGCCCTAAAGCAAGCGCTGTAAGCACAGTGGTAGATGGGCAGCTTCTCACTCTCCAAAATCTCTTCCCGGTACATATTGGTCACCGGAACTTCTGCCGTAGGAATCAGAAAATATTCAGTCCCGGCTACCTTAAAGGCGTCTTCTTCGAACTTTGGCAGCTGGCCGGTTCCTACCATGCTGTGCCGATGCACCATAAAGGGAGGAAAAACTTCAACATAGCCTTTGCTGGTATGAGTGTCCAGCATAAAGTTGATCAGCGATCTTTCCAGGCGTGAACCAAGGCCCTTGTAAAAAGTAAATCTGGCGCCCGTTACCCGTGCACCGCGTTCAAAATCAAGAATATTTAATTTCTCACCAATTTCCCAATGAGCCTGGGGGGTAAATGAAAAACTTGTTGGCTCACCCCAAACACGGGCGACCGGATTATCTGTTTCGTCCCGACCCACTGGAACAGAAGAGTGTGGCAGGTTGGGAATTTCATATAAGCTGTTTTCCATCTGGTCTTCCAGCTCTGTTAACTTGGTTTCCAACTGTTTGATATCCTGGTTGACCTGGCGCATTTCCTCTACCAAAGCGTCCGCGCCGCCGCCGGACCGCTTCAGACGTCCGACCTCTTCCGATACAGTGTTGCGTTTGTTTTTCAGGCTTTCCACCTGGGCCAACGTCCTGCGCCTTTGTTCTTCAAGGGCGAGAAACTCGTCCAAATTTACCTTGGCCCCGCGTTTTTCCAAAGCCTGCTTTACTGTATCAGGATTGCTGCGGACAAATTTTAAGTCTAACATCTGTACAACTCCTTCAAACCAAGTAGGCCCCATACTTTAGCTATTATTTCCAATTATCATATCAAAAAGTTGTTTTTTGGTCAAACCGTCTAAGCTTAGAGGAGGCCCCGTTGTTGGGCCTCCTCCGCTCAATTAACTGCTTCTTTTACCATGTTCAAGAAATAGCGGTGAATCCTGTTATCTCCCGTCAGTTCGGGATGAAACGAACTTGCCAAAAAATTTCCCTGTCGTACAAAAACGATTTTTTCATTATATTGTGCCAAAATTCCTACGTTTGGTGCCGCCTTTTCAATCCAGGGAGCCCGAATAAAAACTGCTCGAAACGGCTTATACCCTAACACCGGAACCGGCAGGTCAAATTCAAAGCTGTCAACCTGACGGCCAAAAGCATTGCGTTCAACCTCGATGTCCATCAAACCCAGGCTAAATTGATTGCTGCCGCGGACGGTTTTGGCCAGCATAATCAATCCGGCACAAGTGCCAAAAATGGGCATACCAGCTTCCGCCCGCTGTAAAATAGCCTGGTCCAGGCCGAAATCACACATTAGCTTACCAATGGTAGTACTTTCACCGCCGGGTATAATCAGTCCTTGAACCTGGTCCAGGCTGGCGGGTTTTCTTACTTCCACCGCTTCTGTGCCACAGGACTCAATCATTAAGCGGTGCTCCCTAAAAGCCCCCTGCAATGCAAGTACACCGATCTTCATTGTTGCCCTCCATCTTTACCAACCACGTTCCTGCATTCTTTCTGTCGGCGAAAGGGTGGAGATTTCAATGCCGGGCATAGCTTCACCCAGGTCGGTGGAGATTTCCGCGAGAATTTGCGGGTCGTTGTAGTGAGTAGTAGCAGCAACTATCGCCTTTGCTCTTGCAGCCGGATCTTTGGATTTAAAAATACCGGAACCCACAAACACGCCATCAACTCCGAGCTGCATCATCAAAGCCGCATCGGCCGGAGTGGCAATCCCGCCGGCAGCGAAGTTTACTACAGGAAGTTTGCCGTGTTCAGCCACATACAAAACCAAGTCGTAGGGAGCGGCCATTTCCTTTGCCGCAGTCATCAATTCTTCTTTGGGCAGATTCTGGAGACGGCGCACTTCGCCCATGACAGCCCGCATATGGCGAACAGCTTCCACGACATTTCCTGTGCCCGGCTCACCCTTGGTCCTAATCATGGCAGCGCCTTCCCCGATCCGGCGCAGGGCCTCGCCAAGATTCTTGGCACCGCAGACAAAAGGAACCTTAAAATCATGTTTATTTATATGATACAAATCATCTGCGGGTGTAAGTACTTCGCTTTCATCAATGTAGTCTGCACCCAGGGCCTCTAAAATTTGTGCCTCCACAAAATGGCCTATTCTTGCCTTAGCCATTACCGGGATGGTTACAGCGTCCATGATGCGTTTAATAATGGTAGGGTCTGCCATTCTGGCAACTCCGCCTGCCGCGCGAATATCTGCAGGAACCCTTTCTAATGCCATTACAGCGCAAGCGCCGGCTTCTTCCGCTATTTTAGCCTGTTCGGGGGTGGTAACATCCATGATCACCCCGCCCTTAAGCATTTCCGCCAGGCCTTTTTTAACTGTCCACGAACCCTTTTCGACCACAGTCGCAGCCTCCTTGTCAAGTCGTTTTTGTCTTAATCTCGGTTTAACTCATGGCTACTATTGTACAATATTTGTGATTGTAAAACAAGTAAACCTGATTAATCCAATAAAACATATATATTTAGTTATATTTAAAATTAAAAAATTTGACTGCTTAAAAATTAAGCAGTCACAGAAATAAATATTTATTCATCAACTTCCTGCTCTTGCTCCAGGTTTTCCGGTTCATCGTCTTGAGGTTCATCGTCTTCCTTGCTGGGTACCCTGGCAACGGAGACCACTTTGCTTTCTCCCGTCCGCATTAAAGTGACACCTTGGGAAGCGCGGCTCAGGCGTGGGATTTCACTTGTGCTCATTCGAATGATCACGCCGTCAGCTGTGATTAGCAGCAAATCGTCGTCCTCACTCACGACTTTGATCCCGGCCAGCTCGCCGGTCTTATCTGTAAGCCGGCAGGCAATAATTCCTTTTCCGCCTCTGGTCTGGGATCTGTATTCGTGAAAAGCAGTTTTTTTGCCGAACCCGTTTTCGGCAACTGTCAGCAAATCAGCATCAACTTGCACGGAGTCCATGGCCACTACTTGGTCGTTTTTCTTCAGGCTGATGCCTTTTACTCCTCTGGCCGTTCTTCCCAGTTCCCTGACCTCTCTTTCAGCGAACCGGATGGCCATGCCCTTCCTGGTGCAAAGAACAATTTCCTCATCACCGGCAGTCAGCTTGACACCGATAAGATCATCGCCCTCATCCAGATTAATGGCGATAATGCCGTCTTTTCTGGCAGAGTCATATTTTTTTAGGTTGGTTTTTTTGACCAAGCCGCGCTTTGTACTCATGAAAAGATACAGTTTGTCGCTGTACTCTTTGACAGGGATAACGGCATTCACCTGCTCATCACCGCTTATGTATAGCAAATTAACCAAGGCGGTGCCTTTTGCGGTGCGGCTTGCTTCCGGAATCTCATGCACTTTTAGCCGGTAGACTTTCCCCTTGGTAGTAAAAAACAGCATATAGTGATGAGTTGTGGTAATAAACAAATGCTCGACAAAGTCCTCTTCTTTAGTCGCCATACCAGTCACCCCGCGCCCTCCGCGGCGTTGAGCGCGATAAGTATTCACCGGTAACCGCTTGATGTAGCCATTATGAGTGACTGTAATCACAACTTCTTCCTCAGCGATTAGATCTTCATCGTTCATTTCGCTCTCATCAAATGAAATCTGGGTTCTGCGTTCGTCCCCGAATTTTTCTTTGATTTCCGTTAGTTCATTTTTGATGATGTCTAAAACCATTCTTTCACTGTTCAACACAGCCCGAAGATGGGCGATGAGTTCCTGCAGGCGTTGATAATCATTTTCAAGTTTTTCGCGCTCCAGCCCGGTAAGCCTATGCAGCCTCATGTCCAAGATTGCCTGGGCTTGCTTTTCCGAAAGGCTGAACTTCTGCATCAAAGCAGTCCTGGCTATCTCAGTATTCTCAGACTGGCGAATAGTGGCGATTACTTCGTCAATGTGGTCAAGCGCGATGCGAAGGCCTTCAAGAATGTGGGCTTCCGCTTCCGCTTTAGCCAGATCAAACCTGGTACGGCGGACAACAACGTCTTTTTGGTGTTCGATAAAGTAGTAGAGAATATCTTTAAGATTCAATACCTTTGGCTGTCCATCTACCAGAGCCAGCATAATAACGCCAAAAGTTTCCTGCATTTGAGTATGCTTATACAACTGGTTAAGTATAATTTGAGGGTTTACGTCACGGCGTAGCTCAATAACTATACGCATGCCGGTACGGTCTGATTCGTCACGCAGATCAGTTATACCGTCTATCTTTTTGTCTCTCACCAGTTCAGCAATTTTTTCGACCAAGTGAGCCTTGTTTACCTGGTAAGGTATTTCGGTGACCACTATCCGGTTTTTGCCTGCTTTTTCCATGGGTTCAACATGGGCGATGGCCCTGATTTTAACACTGCCGCGGCCTGACCTGTAAGCTTCCCTTACCCCTCCCAACCCCATAATAGTAGCTCCGGTGGGAAAATCAGGACATTTGATGATGTTCATCAGATCCCTTAACTCTGCCTCCGGATTATCGATCAGCATGATAACGCCGTCAATGACCTCTGTTAAATTGTGGGGCGGAATATTTGTAGCCATACCCACAGCAATTCCGGCGGAACCATTCATCAGCAAATTGGGGAAACGTGCCGGCAGTACCGTCGGTTCATCTTGTTTGCCGTCATAATTAGGCCTGAAATCAACAGTGTCCTTGTCAATATCCGATAACATATAAGGGGTGATTTTAGCCATCCTGCATTCGGTATAACGCATAGCCGCGGCTGAATCACCATCTATAGAGCCAAAATTTCCATGTCCGTCAATTAAGGGGTAGCGAATAGAAAAATCTTGGGCCATGCGCACCTGTGCGTCATAGATCGCACTGTCTCCATGGGGGTGATATTTACCCATGCATTCCCCGACAAGCCTGGCGGACTTGCTGTAAGACTTGGTTGGGGTCATGCCCAGCTCACTAAGCGTAAACAAAATGCGGCGATGTACAGGTTTGAGGCCGTCCCTCACATCAGGCAGAGCACGGCTGGCGATTACGCTCATGGAGTAATCGATGAAAGATCTTTTCATCTCATCGCTTATCTCAATAGGGACAATTTTACCTGCAAGAGCTTCCGGTGCCAATTTTTTTCACCTCTAGATATCCAAATTGCGTACATCTCTGGCATGGGAATAAATAAATTCACGCCTGGGATCCACTTTGTCACCCATCAAAATAGTAAAAATTTCATCAGCTTGTACAGCATCGTCCAGGTTGACCTGCAAGATTGTCCGCTGTGCGGGATCCATGGTGGTCTCCCAGAGCTGTTCAGCATTCATCTCACCTAAGCCTTTGTAACGTTGTATTTCGAGCCTGTCTGTTCCAATACGCTCCTGCAGCTTTCCAAATTCTTCGTCATTGTAAGCATAATAAACATCCTTGTTCTTCTTCACTTTGAAGAGAGGAGGCTGGGCAATGTAAACAAAGTTATTTTCTACCAGCGGCCGCATATACCGGTATAAGAAAGTCAAAAGCAAGGTCCTGATATGGGCACCGTCCACATCAGCATCAGTCATAATAATTAACTTGTGATAGCGGGCTTTTTCCAGGTCAAATTCTTCCGATATGCCGGTTCCCAAAGCGGTTATCATGGCCCTTATTTCTTCATTAGCCAAAATCCTATCCAGTCTGGCTTTTTCAACATTAAGAATTTTACCTCTAAGTGGAAGTATAGCCTGAAACCTGCGGTCCCTGCCTTGTTTTGCTGACCCGCCTGCGGAATCTCCTTCCACAAGATATAGTTCGCACAACTCAGGCTCCTTCCAGGCACAATCAGCCAGTTTACCGGGAAGAGTGCTGGTTTCCAGGGCGCTTTTACGCCTCGTAAGTTCCCGCGCCTTTCTGGCTGCCTCCCTGGCCCTGGAAGCCTGAACGGCTTTTTCAACTATACGTTTGGCTATAGGTGGGTTTTCCTCCAGGAAAGTTGCCAGACCATCGCTGGTGGCTGAATCCACAATGCCCCTGATTTCGCTATTACCAAGCTTGGTCTTGGTTTGACCTTCAAATTGCGGTTCTCTCACTTTTACACTGATTACAGCAGTAAGTCCTTCGCGGATATCTTCACCTGATAAATTGTTTTCGTTGCTTTTTATAACGTTAATTTTTCGCGCATAGTCATTAATAACCCGGGTAAGAGCGCCTTTAAACCCTGCCTCATGAGTGCCGCCCTCTTGAGTGTTAATGTTATTGGCATAGGAAAAAATATTTTCCACATAGGAATCGTTGTATTGCAGGGCCACTTCAACTGCAGCGTTTTCTTTTTCAATAAAGAAATATATGGGCTTGTTGTGAAGCACATCTTTATTTTTGTTTAGATGCCTGACAAAATCTATTATGCCGCCATTGTGCTGGTATACCTGCTTCTCATCGCTGCGCTCATCAGCAAGAGATATAGATACGTTCCTGTTTAAGAATGAGAGCTCCCTAAGTCTGTGAGCCAGAGTTTCGAAATTGTATACCATTTCTTCGAAAATTTCAGCATCGGGCTTGAAACTGATTTTTGTCCCGGTCCCCTCTGCGCTGCCAATCACTTTGAGAGCTGTCTGCGGATTGCCACGAGAATACAGTTGATAATAGATTTTTCCGTCCCTTTTAACTTCTACTTCCAATCGTTCGGAAAGGGCATTGACAACAGACATACCAACTCCGTGCAGGCCGCCTGAGACTTTGTAACCTTCACCGCCAAATTTTCCTCCGGCATGTAGAACTGTAAGAGCTACTTCCACCGCCGGTATTCCCATTTTTGGATGAATGTCTACCGGAATTCCCCTGCCGTTATCGACAACAGTTATGCTGTCGTCCTTATGAATAACTACTTCTATTGTATCGCAGTAACCAGCCAAAGCTTCGTCAATGCTGTTATCTACAATTTCATAAACCAGGTGGTGCAGCCCCCTGCTGCTTGTGGAACCAATGTACATTCCAGGCCGTTTGCGTACAGCTTCAAGACCTTCCAGAACCTGAATTTGGTTTGCTGTATATTCTCCGGTTGACTGTATATTTTCGTCAAAAAATTCATTGTCCGCCATAGTTGTTCCCTCCCGTGTCGGCCTTCAACACTTTATTTTACACTTTTTTTCCAAGTAATTCAAGGGAATTCAATTTAATATCTGTACTGGCAAGTTTAGAAATAAATAGTAGCCTCACTTTTAGCGAGACTACACTGTGTCATAACCTTAATTATTCAAACGTTATATTAAATTCGGCGGAGTCTGATCTTTTCATCAAAGTATAGGCCGAAATAGGGGAGAGATACAGATTCTTTGAAGTTATGATTAGGGACTTCTCCTTCCCTGCTTCACCGATTCGCACCAGGTTATGAACATTTGTAAGAAACTCTTTTGTAGCCTGCGACCCCGCGGTAGACTCGAGGTTTAATACAACTATGATGTCAGTTTTATCAACCAATGTGTCTCCGCCTAAATGTAAAAACATACGTCTCAAAGTCCCTTCCCTTATTCCATTACTATGGTTCCCATTTTTAAGCAAATATTTCTTTAGTTCAGTTTTCCGCCGTCAACCCTGAAAACTTTGGCATCAGCCATAATGCTTTGGTCTATATTTTCAAAATTGGTCGTAGTAATGAAAGTCTGGACCTTGTCTTGTACTGATGCCAAAAGATAGTGCCTGCGCAAACTGTCCAGCTCTGACAGCACGTCATCGAGCAGTAAAATTGGATAAGCCCCTGTTACTGCGTAATGCAGTTCCAACTCTGCCAATTTTAGCGATAACGCTGTGCTCCGCTGTTGTCCCTGAGAACCGAAAGACTTTACGTCCGAGCCGTTAATGTAGAAAGTCAAGTCATCCCGGTGAGGGCCAGCCAGGGTAAGTCCCCGCCCAATTTCTTCCTGTCTTAATTCTTTCAGCTTAATCCGAAAAGAGTTTTTGATTTCCTCCACTGCCATATCTGGCTTGGCTTGGAAAGAGCAGAGGTACTTAATTTCCAAATTTTCCTTTCCGGCTGCAATTTGCCGGTGACTGGAACGGGCTAAGACAGCAAGTTTTCTAATAATTTCAAATCGCTTTAGCAGTATTTGGCTGCCGTTTAAAATTAATTGTGAATCCCACACTTCAAGCTGATTAATGTTTTGCAGCTTTTCTTTGCACGATCTTAACAACATATTTCTTTGAGCCAAAACCTTGTAGTATTGAATCAGGAGAAAAGCATAGCTTTTACTAAGTTGCGATATTTCCATATCGAGAAAACGGCGCCGTTCTTTCGGGCTTCCTTTGACGATTGCCAATTCTTCCGGCGAGAAAAGCACCACACTGAGGCAGCCTAGGTAATCAGGCAGCCTTGACTGTTTAACTCCAGAGAGCTTAACTGTTTTTTTTCCACTGTCTTGATATTCAATTTCCAATTCTGTTTGTCTGTTATGATTCGAAACTATCCCGTTTACCTTGAAATACTGGCTTCCCCAGCACAAAAGATCCTGATCCCTGTTGTTGCGGTAGGAGCGTGTGGTAGCAAGGAAGTAGATTGACTCTAATAAATTCGTTTTGCCTTGGGCATTAAAGCCAAAAATCAAGTTCAAACCGGGGCCGGGGTCAAATCTTAAATTGGAGTAATTACGAAAATTTAATAAATTTAAGCTGTTTAGACGCATATCAAAACTCAGTTAGTCCTCACCGGGAGGATTAAATACAAATAGTTCTCTGCTTCCATGGGTCTTATGATTCCAGGGCTCAAGGAACCCGTCAGTTCTATCAGAATTTCTTCTGTGTCAATTACTTTTAAGACGTCGATAAGATAGCGCGAATTAAAAGCTATTTGGGTTTCTTCTCCTTGAATTTCAATGTCTATTTCTTCGTAAGATTTTCCTAAGTCAGGTGAATTCGAAGTTATTACCAATGCACTATCCTGTGCCTTTATCTTGATTATATTACTGCCTTCTCTAGCGAGTAAGGCAGCCCTTTCAACCGCTTCAGTGAAGGCTTTCGTTCCAAGTCTTATTTTTGTCTTGCAGCTGGACGGAATTACTTGCTTGTAATTGGGAAACTGCCCCTCAATCAGGCGGGAAATCACCGAGGTGTCTCCAAAACGAAATAATACCTGATTGTCAGTCAGAACTAAAGTGATAGACTCGTCTTCCTCCTTGATCAACCTACTCACTTCAACGAGGGCTTTGGCCGGTACTATCGCTTGCCAGGCAGAATCAAAGCTTGATTCAATTACTCCTGTCTTGTAAGCCAGACGATGGGTATCAGTGGCAACCATCTTCAGCTGCTTGTTGTCAATAGCCAGCAGCACACCGGTAAAGATTGGCCTGTTTTCATCCATTGAAGCTGCAAAAGCAGTTTGTTTTACCATACTCCTGAAAACTTGTGTTCGTAAGGTGACTGTCAAATTATCATCCAGTTCAGGAATTACCGGAAATTCTTCTGGGTCCATGCCGTTAATTGACGTTTCTGATGGGTTGTATCTGATAGAAACAGTCTTGGTACCTGGGATTAACTCCATTTCAATCGCCGTATCTGGCAGGTGACGGACTAAATCCGCAAAGATTCGGGCCTGGAGAACTGCGCTCCCTTCTTCGATAACCTGAACGGGAGTGGAACAGAAAATTCCCATCTCCAGGTCTGTGCCGGTAAAATGTAAGCGATTGTTCTGAGCTTTTAAAAGTATGCCGCTTAAAATAGGCAAAGCGTTCTTGCTGGGTACAGCCCTTTGAACCATTTGGACGCCGTTTAAGAGATTATCCCGGGTACAAAGGATTTTCACGCCTGTTCCTCCTTAGGTAAAATATTTCTGGGCGGAAGTAATAATAATAAATAAGAATGATTTAAGTAATAATAGTAGTAGGGGGTGTGAATTTGTGGATATCTGCTTGAAGCTTTAGGTAGGGGCTTATGGACACAGGTGGAAAAAGTGTGGACATCCGGTACTGGTTGTTAACATGTCAGAAAGGAATTTTGGGGATAACTTAACTGGTTTTAAGGTGATTGATAATTTCATTTACTGCTGCTTGAATGTTGGGATCCTTTTTAATATCGGCAGCTATTTTATCGTGGGCATGGATAACGGTTGTATGATCACGTCCACCAAACTCATCTCCTATTTTTGGCAGAGAGCAGTCTGTTAGTTCCCTCGACAGATACATGGCAATTTGCCTGGGAAAGGCGATAGCTCTGGTCCTTTTCTTTGCTTTAAAATCAGATAAGGGAATTTTAAAGTATTCGGCTACAGCCTTTTGGATCAGGTCAATGGTTATCTGTTTAGGTCTGCTTGAAGGAAGAATGTCTTTTAAGGCCTCGGCTGCCTGGTCTACAGTAATCTCGTCATTGGAAGTCAGGGAAGAATAGGCAACAACCCTGATAAGGGCGCCTTCCAATTCGCGAATGTTGGATTGAATCTTGTCAGCGATATATACCATAACTTCGTTAGGCACATTGATGTCTTCTACCATAGCTTTTTTGCGTAAAATTGCGATACGCGTTTCCAGATCAGGCGCCTGAATGTCAGTAATAAGACCCCACTCAAAACGGGATCTTAAACGATCTTCCAAAGTCGGAATTTCCTTTGGGGGTCTGTCAGAAGATATTATCAGCTGTTTGTTGGCTTCATGCAAGGCATTAAACGTATGAAAGAACTCTTCTTGAGTACGTTCTTTGCCGGCTAAGAACTGGATATCGTCCACCAGTAGTATATCAATGTTGCGATAGCGATTGCGGAAATCTACCGTCTTATCATCACGGAT
>JAJYNB010000031.1 GCA_021786555.1 Bacillota bacterium
TTAACTTTTTCAGTGTGCTCCTCTGGAGCGAAGACGTAAAAACGCCACAACTGTTGGTACTGCCGTTCCAACTGGGCAATGTCTTCTGGCGGCGGCGGAAAGGGGGCATTCAGTTTGCGCAACCCGTCCTTGGTGAGTACAGGAATTGCTGCTTCCCGGAAGGTCCGGTCCTGCGGACAGTATACGATGATTTGTGAAGGGTTTAACTGTGCTGCGGCGGCAATCTGAGCTTCCAGCGCCGCCCGGGACGCCCCATCACTATGATACTTGCATATCAGGTCGGTGCGTTGGGCGGGGGACAGGCTGTCTCCAGTCAGGACGTAGGCCCGCTTCAGCAGCCGGCGCGTTTCTACTGCGGTAATCAGGGCAGTAATCTGCGGATTGTGTTCTAAGCCCAGACGCTTTAAGAGTTCAAACAGGGTGTAATCACCCAGACTCAACAGTTCCTGTTCCTCCAGGCCGTGCTGTAAAGCCAGCTCAAGGGCCTTGGAAATCATGGCTCCGGAAATCACCTTGGCATGGTGAAAGTAAACTCTTTCTGTCAGGTAATAACGCAGCCGCAGGAGGTGAATAATTTCCGATTTTATGTCGGGCCTGTCCATATTGTGCTTGACCAGAACCAGTACCAAGCCGTTGTCTATTACCCGGAAATGTTGAAAGACCCGCCCATCATAGGTCTGGGCCAGTCCAGCCATATAAGCGTCCCGACGCAGGTAATCAAGCAGGTCGGCGTCAACAGCGGAGGAAATTATTTGTGACCGCCAGTCGTTAATCCGGCCGCTCAACATCCCTTCGACTTCGGGCAACAACCCCATCCTGTGCAGAACTTGCCCTAGGGTGCCGTCCCTGCGCAAAAAAAATTTTAGGCGCCTGCCCTTATCATGACGGGCAAAAATTTTACGTTCGTCTTCAAAGGTGTGGCCAAACGGAATATGGGTAACATCATGCAGCAGCGCTGTGATGCTGATTAATTGCCTGACGTCTGCGGGAACAACAATGCCGGATTGTTCAATGGAGGAAATAATGCGCTTGGCTACAGCCATGGTACCGAGAGAGTGTTCGAAGCGGGAATGAGTACAGCCTGGGTAAACCAGATAAGCGGTACCCAATTGTTTGACAGCTCGCAGCCGCTGCAGCTCAGGGCAATCCAGGATTTCGCTTTCCGCTTTGGTAAGTTCAATGTCACCGTGGACAGGGTCGCGGATCAGCACAGGAATCCCCCCTTTGTCTTATCCTATTTTAGCCTTGTTTAGGGCAGCTTAACAACCCTGTTCCCAATAGGGAAAGGTCAAAATCTGAGCAGACAGACCAGCGATCTGTGGAAAAACCAGTCGAGTATAGTGTTTCCACTACCGGGGTGGTAGAATGGGACTGGGAATTGTCCGTTTTGGCGGTAGGAGCTTACGCCCTGCCGCGTTGGTTCTGATGAAAGGTGGTAGAGTGGGTGCTTAAGGGCATAAAAGTTGTTGACTTTTCACGTTATTTGCCGGGTCCCTTTGCCGGCCAGAGGCTGGCAGACATGGGAGCCGAAGTGGTTAAAATCGAATCTCCCGGGTGCGGCGACCCGGCCCGGTCTATGGGGGGAGACGGTGCTCTGCTCTTTCAGGCAACCAACCGCAACAAAAAAAGCGTTACCCTAAATCTGAAAGAGCCTGAAGGGCGGCAGGCAGCTTTTAAACTCGCCTGTAAGGCAGACGTGCTCATTGAAAGCTTCCGTCCTGGAGTTGCCGCTGCCCTGGGAATCAGTTATGCGGAGTTGAAGCGGAACAATCCAGGACTAATCTATTGTGCCCTGACGGGATTTGGCCAGTCGGGCCCGTTAAGCAGGTTGGGAAGTCACGATTTGAACTATCTGGCTCTAAGCGGTGTTCTGGCGCAACTCAAAGACGATAGCGGCAGGCCGGTCCAGCCCAGCTTTCAGTTTGCTGACATGATTGGAGGGATTGCTGCCGTTGAGGGTATTCTTGCAGCTCTGGTGCAAAGGTCTCTGACAGCTAAAGGATCCTATCTCGATTATGCCATGACTGACACACTGGTAGGCATGATGTCGGTCCACGCGTTGATTTACGGCGTGTCAGGAACCGGGCAGGGGGTTGCGGAGTTGTCGGGCAGCACAGTTTCATACCGCATCTATGAAACTGCGGAGGGGCGGTACGTCAGCCTGGGAGCTTTGGAAAAGAAATTCTGGGATAACTTCTGCCGCGCGGTGGGCCGGGAGGAGTGGATGTCCGAACACAGCAGCGCGGCTGATGCCGGGAATCCAGCCTTTGTTGGGGTAACCGCCCTATTTAAGAGCAAAACCTTAGCCGAATGGACGAAATTCTCCAGTGAGGTGGACTGCTGTATGGCCCCGGTGCTGGAAACAGGGGAGATGACGCATTCTCCCTACGTAGAAGCCAGGGGGCTTGCGGCTGAAACCAGGAATAAGGACGGTGTGCCCCTGCGCCAGATATTAACCGCGGCAGGCGGTCTCAGGCTGCAGGGTACGGGAGGCGAGACCGTCCAAGCCCCGGCTCTGGGCCAGCACACCCAGGAGATTCTCACCGACTGGCTGGGAACTGCGCCGGTCCAACTGGAGGACTGGCGGGAGAAAGGGGTGATCTAAATATAATCCGAAAAAAAAGACCGCATCGGGGCTTGTTCCGTCTGTGATGCGGTCTTGCTTATTTATTCTGCTATGGGTGATGGTTATAGCCAGGACAGGCTGCGGTGATAGTCGTTGGAACCGAGGCTGGAGATGATTTCTGCTGCGCTGACTGTACGGGCCTGGTTATCTTCCAGGGCAACCATTAGGCTTTCACCCTGGTCAATGTGGTGTGCCACATGCAAAATCTCCATAGTTATACCTCCCAGACTTTAAAGTTCAGGCAATTGTGCTTTGCGGTACAATTGAGGATAACTTTAACCAAGACTTCCGGAGATGAACAAGAGTTTCCTTGAGCCTCTATTTGGTATAATTATATAACAGTATTACCAATTTTACAACTGTTATTATATAAGCCTTGAAACGCTGTACCAGCTTTTTAAAGAAAAGGCCGAGGCGGTCTCTGTCCGTGCTGCGGCTGGGACCGGTGACAAAATAAAAGTGATTTTTTTACCAGAACCGTTCCCATCTCCCTGGGATGGTTCCGGTGTCCTAATTTGGGAAATGGTGCCAGGATGGGGGCGGGGTACATAGGATGAAGGAGAAAGAAGTGCACCTTTGGGAGGAGGAGATCCTATGTCCGAGGACCTGAAATGTTCCTGCTGCGGCTCTGTCAATTTAAAACAAGAAGTTCCTGTAAACAAGTTCGGCGTTAACTACCTGTCAGGTATTGTGGTGAAAACCAAGCCGTTTAAAGGCAGGGTTTGCCTTGATTGCGGCAAAGCTGACTGGTACCTGGAGAACCCTGACGAACTAGAGGGTAAAGAGCTGGTCAGGGGCGCAAGTTCCAATTATCTGCCGTTCATCCTCTTCGCCATATTCATTATCTCTTTACAACTGGACTAAGGTCAGAGCGCAAAAATCTTGCTGAAGCTCAATAATATGGAAGGAATTTACAATAAGGCGTTGAAGTTAATAAAGGCACGAAGTCTGACTGGATTGGCCCGGGTGAACCAGGAGAAGGGGCAAATAGAGCCCAGTTCACGGGCAAAGGCCCGGTGGAGAAAAGACCGGTGTTCAATCCTAGTTTGCGGCTGAAAGGGGGCGGGGAGGAACCGGGAGCAGCCCGGCCAATAAATGAGCAAACATACCAGCCCTTGCTGCGGCCCCATGGCAAGATCCCGCCTGTCCCTTCCAACCGGACAGGGCGAGTACCGTGGATAAACCATGGCCGGCGATGTTCTGTCCCGGAGGCCGGCAGCAGGGCACTGAGTCGTTTTTGAGCCGGTTGACAGGGATCCGGCGGTTCAACTTCTTAAGCCCCGTGCAAAGGTTTGGGCAACGCTGCAAAAAAACGGCAGCAGGCAGGGGATCAAGGCGGAAGGGAATCCTTGTATCCCTGACCGGAAAGCCTGCAAACGTGAGGGGGCGGCGAACTCAACCGGGCAGTTTCTCCCGAGACAGAACGGAACAATTTCACCGGAGAACATGATTTTTGTCAGCAGACTGTTGGACCGGAAGGTCAGGCCCAAACAGCGCATGTGCGCTCAGCCCTGGTGCTCCGGCTGCCGGAGTTTGGGTTTAAATTGTTGGGCTAACGGAAAAGACCTTGCGGCGTACAAAACCTGTGGTCCCGGGTGACACCCCGGGGCCTTTCTTTTGAAAAATTCTTGCTAAATTATGCTAATTGGCAGGAAAAGTGATGAAGCATATCGGATTATATTCTATCGAAATAAATTATCCAAACTGTTAAGGAGTGGTACGGGTGAAAGGTAAAGGGTTATTGTGGCTGTTCATACTGCTTTTGGCTGTGAGCGGATTAGGCTGCGGCGCCCGGCAAGCCGATGTGGGCATGCAACTGTACAAATACCCTGATGTCCTGCTGCCAACTCCTGTCAAGGTGCTTCTTACCAGGGATACAGCCGGCAAACAACCGCCTGAAACTGCGTTGACAAAGAGCGACATCGCTTCCCTTATGCGGGTAATGCGGGCCGCAGTGGACACGTCCTTGCACGCAGAACCATCACAAGAAGGCGCATGGCTCAACAACAAGTCCTTCAGTTTGGAGTTTTCCTACGGCAAAAACGTAGATGTAGAGTTGATGGCGGATAACAAACTGGTTACGTTCAGCACCCAGAGCCTTTTAATAAATCTGAATCGTTCCCTGGTTTTGCTTCAAGTCAAAAACGAAGTTAAGGTATTTTCAGGTTTGCAGTTGACAGATGAATTTCGCACATTCATGCAGCAATATAATGCTGATAACGGATTGCCTCTTCCACCTGCGAAAAAAAGTGAATTGGGGGTCGAACGCCTCCCCCTGGCCAAGCCTGGAGAAGGCAAAATAGAATTGCTCCCCCCGGCGCAGCCGAGAAAAAAATATCCGAGCGTTCACTAGGGCGGTGCAGGCACTTGCTTTTGCCGGAAAAAATTCTGCCCGGTCTGCCTGGCTGGCAGGGCAAAGAGTGTTTTAGGGTAAAATTGCCTAAAACTTTATCGGACCCCGCCAATTTAAACAGTTTGAACGAATAAACTGTTTGTTAATTCTGGCTCATGGTGCAGGAAAATTATGCCCATTTGTCGAAAGACTTTTTGCTTTTGGATTTTAAATTAGGTGCAGCACCTAATTTTGGGAGGTAGCCTAGTTGGCGAATCAAAAGGAACAAAAGGCGGGACTGTTTCGCAGGTTATTCGGCATGAATGAAGCTGAACAGGCAAATGAAGGCCGAAAACAGGAAACCCCCGGCAAGGCCGGCCAGGATCCCGCTTCGTTCACGAGTACCGTTTTCCCTGACAGGGATCCCGCGGAGATTCTTCCAGGTACTGCATCAAGCGAAGAGCTGCATGCTTCTGCCGGAGCTGAGGGAGCATCAGCTGTTTTGCCATGGGACAGGCCATCTGTTGAGGTTACTGCACGGCAGAACGCACCTAAACCTGATGCTGGACAGAGGAAGGAGCCGACATGGGAGGAACTGCTGAACAAAATTGTTCCGCCAGTAACGGGATCAGATACTGCTGCCGGAGGCGGGAAGGCAGACTATCGGATGCGTTCGGCTCCCAAAAATAACAAACCTGAAAAACTACCTTGGGAGATTGACCTGGAACAGATTCCGACGCAGCACGCAACCCTGTCTGAGGGCAGTGAAGTGGGAACCTCTGATACCACAGACCATCCCGGGCCCATGCTTGCCAATGACAGTCAGGGTGATGCCTTTCCTCAGGATGTGTTACAGGCTGTGGGCCTGACTCTTGTTGAGCTCAGGGACGAGGCAGTGGACCTGACCCGTGTTGAACCTAGGGACGAAGCTGTGGACCCACTGCAAAATTCCGACCAGATACTCCAAACTACGGATCTTCCCCTGGAGGAAAACGAAATACGTGTTGAGGCCCTGCGGCAGGAAGATGCCCATGAGGTGGACATGCCGGAGGCAGCGACTGATACTGCGCCCAGAACGGAGGATAAGGCGTTTAGGGAGAGAATTCCCATGCAAAACGGCCATGCGGTCTGGCTGGTGCAGCTGGCAGGGGAAGAACAGGCCAAAGGGGAACTGGACAAGGCTACAAGACTGCTGGAGATAGCCTATATTCTTGAACCCCATCCCGACGTTTTATTGGCTAGGGCCCGGGTCGAAACTGACTTGGGCAATTTGCTTGATGCAGCGGATTCTGTGCTTCAATCCCTGGCGGACTATCCTGATTCGGAGGAAGGGATCGAGTTATTGAGCTTCCTCGCCGAACTGGGTGCTGGGGTAGATTTTAAGCGGGTTGGCGCTCTGGCTCCCGGGTCGATGCTTAGCAGTGTCAGGTTGGCCCGCTTGTGTCTGGCTCAGGACCAGTTGACAGCGGCCTTGGACTTTTTCGGGGGCGCCAGGAGCTTGGGCTTAGATGTGGACGAGATTCAAGCAGAACTGGGCCAACTATACCAGCGCATGGGCAACCCGGCGGAGGCAATCAAGCATTACCAGCGGGCACTGGAACTTCAAGGCGACCTGGACACGGCAGCCAGTTTGTTTGACCTCTACCTGGAGGCAGGCTCTTACCAGGAGGCAGAAGATGTGGCTGCAGCCAATTTTAAGGGATCCACAGACCCGGATTTTGGGCAGCGCTTGGCAAGGCTGGAATTCTTGTTCGGCAGGAGTTTGTTTGAGCGGGACGAACTGGAATCGGCTCTGGACAAGTTTTATGCCTCCATGGAGTACGGAGGTGTAGACGCCAGAGACTGGATAATCAGGATTTTACGTTTATTGGCGGATCAATCAGTCGACACGGCCAAAGTCCAGGAATACCTGGAAGCGGCGATGGATATTGGTGGATTTGAGCGGGAGTTGGCCCAAAGGCTGAGTCAGAGCTACCTGCAAGCCGGAAAGGACGCCAAAGCCCTGCAACTTTTGCAAACCCTGCATGAGGCTGATCCGTCAGATACCAAGGTGACCGCCAGTCTGGCTGCGACTCTGCAGAAGCTGGGTGAACTGGACCAAGCTGTGGAATTGTTGGAGTCTTTGGACGGACTTTTAGGGAATGAGAGCAGGGAACAGCTGTTTAATTATTACCGGGCCAAGGGCAGGTTTGAAGCAGCAAAACGCCACCTGGAGGCGCTTTACAGCCAAGACAGCGAGGGATTTCGGGCTGGCATGCAGTCCTTGGTATGGGAACAAATCCGTTTCCGGATGGAGCAGGGTGAACTGGACAAGGCGTGGGAAATCTGTCGGCAGGAACTGGGAAGCCGGCCCACTCCTGACATGATGGGCATGGCCATGAAGATTTTGTCGGAACGGGTTGACAGCTTGATTGCAGAAAATCAAACAGGCCAGGCCCTGGAGGAACTGGAGCAGGGCCGGGCCTTGGGACTGAATGATTTTGATCTAGGTTTAAAAGAAGCTGCCTTGTATGAGTCTGTTGGCAATGACAGGGCAGCACTCAAGGTTTACGAGTCAATTGCCAGGAAGGCTCCGGAAGTATGGGATAAGGTTAAAGAACTCTATCTGAAAGCTGCTACCCGGGAGTATCTGGCCGGCAATCTGGCCGAATCCAGGAAGCTCCTGGAGGATGCTCACAACAAGCTGCCGGCAAATGCGGAAGTCCGCAGAGCCCTTGGGGTCTTGTACCAGGAAACAGGCGAGTATGCCTTGGCGGCAGCATTGGCGCAAGATTCCATGGAGGAAACCGAAATTCAGGTGTCCACGGATCACCTGAATATCCTGCGGCCCCACAATTATCGCCGCGTCCGGTTAGGTTAGGGGGAGTAGTTATGGGAGAAGAACGTAAAGTAGGACTGCAAATAGGCAGCGGCAATTTTGCCCTGGCTTCCTTCCGGGTAATTGGTCAATTTGCCAGCGCTGAAGTAATTCGCTTAAGTGACGGTGGGGGCAGCCACCAGCAAATGCCCGCCTTGATCCACTTCAATCAGGATGTGGCCGAAATCGGCCGGGGCGTGAAGGTGAAATGGGTTAAGATGTCCGAGAATGTGTATTCGCCGCTCAAGTTGTTAGCTGAAGGGCGGGAACAGGTTACGGTCGGGAAAGAAGACATCCCGGTGGAGCAATTAATTACCAGGCTGGTTTCAGAACTGCGGGACCAGGCCGGCTTATTTGGCGACTTTTCCCGTTGTTCCGTAGCATACCCCGATTATTTAACTTCCGAACAACTGGCCCTGCTTAAGAGCGCAGTCCGGGTGGAGATTCCGGAACTGGAGGACAGGCACTTTGTGCCCGCCAGTTTTTCAGTGCTGTTTGATATGCAGTTACACCAAGCCAGATATAATCTGGGCTACCACAAATTCGATTTCACTTCCCCAAGAAAATTGTTGATTCTTGATACGGGTGAAAATTTCACCACCGCCAGCGTCTTCGAAGTAGTGGAGACAGGTCAGGAACTGGAGGCGCGTTACGTGGCCAAACCTTGCAGCATCAGAGTAGGAGGCAAGGACTTTGATATCCGGTTTGCCGAGTACCTGATTGACCAGGCAATGTTGAAAGGCAGCCTGAGTGAGGCGGAGTTGAGTGCGGAGCTTAGGCGGCAGATTCAGCTTGAGGCAGAAAAGGTCAAACGCGACCTGGTGGAAAAAATGGATGCGCAGGTAATCAGCACTCATATGCCACCGGGAAAAATGACTGATTTGTCAGTGCCGGTGCGAATTTTCGGGCCATCAGGGAAAAAGATTTTGGAACAGGATGTCTCGAAGCAGGAATATGACACGGCGGTATTCAGCTGCATTGCGGCCATTCAGGAAGGCACTCCCTGCATATTCCAGGCGGTCTCAGGGTCTTTGAACGCCGCCGAACTGCGACCGGGAGATATTGACGAAATCATCCTAGTGGGAGGGACGTCCAGGGTCCATGTTCTTGGTCAGGTATTGAGACATACCTTTGGCAAAATTCCCAGGGAATTTGCCAATCCAGAACTTGCTTCAGTGCGAGGCGCGTCTATTTATCACGATATGGTCAGCAGCCCGCTGGAGATGAGGTTTTAGTTCAACTCCCCATGCCTGGCGCATGGGGTTTGACTTTGAGACACAGACTAAACTTAAACGGGCGGTGGAGAAGGTCACTAATTAGGGTCCCCTGCGAAACTCAAGCCTTAGGCTGTTTTCTTTTGCGGGGCTTTTGAGGTGAATGGAGTTGGCGTTAGCGACTTCGTTAAGGAAACTTGGCAGGACCGGAAGGGTTGAAGACCTAAAGGTTGACCGGAGGATGTCTGCGGTTTTTCAGGAACTGGTTTTCCGTCACGGCATTCTGATAAGTGCAAAACGGTGGGAATTTGGCTGGAAAGCGTTGTTTATGGCGGGCTGTGCAGTGGTTCTGGCTTTTTTAGGAATGGGAATCCAGGCTGGGCGGTTTGGGCCGGTTTGGCTCTACCCAATTCTCGTGGTGCTTAATATTGGCTTTTTTGCCAAAGTCAAGGCAGCCGTGGAAATATCCCAGAAAGCCATGGTGAACTTCGGCGTGGTACGGCATCACTTGATGGGCATGCTGGAAGTTGGCACTGTCTGCGACTGCGATGGAAGCTGTGATTGCAGGGAGAGGCTAAGACGGCAGGCTCTGATTGTTTACGGAATCAGCCTATTCTAATAAGCAAGTATTCAGGAGTCACGAGTCAGAATTCAGAATACTTTAAGATGATAGATGGTTTCTCATTCTGACTTCTGACTCGAATTCTGACTCCTGAAACGAAACAAGACCTGAGTGCGAACTCAGGTCTTGTTTCGTTTTAAGTTACAGGTCAACGGCAGCTTCATCCCGGTCCAGCTTGTTCATGCAGGCTTTGAGGCGTGCTTTTAGGTTGGGGTCCAGGGCGGCTTCCCGCATTTGACGCAGAAGGTCAATTGTGCGGCGAAAAACGCTAATAATGTCTCCCTCATCCAGATTGCAAAGTTTTTGCACTTCCACAAAGGTCGCCCCCTGGCTCCAGGCATGCACCACGGGGGAGACCCGGTGGTCAAAACGGCAGGTGCCTTCGCCGCAGGTGCGTTCCAGGTACTTGATGATTTCCCATACCGGGGTCATATCCATTACCTGAATCCGGGTAAAATAGTCGCTCTTGCGGGCCTCAAAATCCACACAAGCCAAGAGAGCGTTTAGCTGGTCATCAGCTAATTGGTCAAGGATGTCGCTGAACATAAGCTCTGTCACCAGAAGTTCCTGCACGTAAATTTTAGCGGCATACTCACCCCTGACCAATAGTTCTCTCTGGCGCAGGTAGCCCAGACTTGTCAGATTTTCCTGCTTGTGGTAGAAGTCGCGCAGGAAGATGTCCTGGGCAGAAACTGTGGCCAGGCGCTTTTTGAGGCTGTTGGCGCTGCTTTCCAGTTGGTTGTAGGGTTTGGCCGCGGTACGGCAAGCCTCTGTCTTTTCATGCGGGCAGCTTTTGGGTTCGCGGCTCAAGAGTTTTTCCAACTGGCGGATTTTGCGCGCCATTTCCCGGCCGTAGGTCTTTTGCTGGCGGCGGGGTCCCAGGGTAAAATAGGCCTTTTTCAGCCTGGCCAATTCTTTCGTTTTCGGTCTGTGTTTGACAGGGCAGAGATAGGAGGATATGTCGGGACAAACCTGATCCTTCAGGCCTGTTAAGGCCTTTTCCACTTCTTCCAACTCCCGGCGGGTGGATTGGAGACTTTCCCGGTCAATGTAGGATGCGAAGCTGCGCTCAAAATAGGTGGCAATCTGGCTTTCTGTCAGGGACTGGGTGAGGTTAAGCACGGAATTATAAGAGAGTTTGAACTGGCTGTTCAGAGGCTC
>JAJYNB010000379.1 GCA_021786555.1 Bacillota bacterium
GCCAGGGAGGTGGCGGCCATCACCGGGGCTCAGCTCAAACTGCCCCCTTGGGCTGATGGGGTTGAGCCGGAACTGCCTGCCGGGGAGAAACGCGTCAAGGTTAGTATAGAGGATCCGGATTTGTGCCGGCGCTATACAGGCATGCTGATCGAGGAAGTGAGAATTGGGGAGTCCCCTGCCTGGATGAAACAAAGGCTGGCCGCAGCAGGTATGCGGTCCATAAACAATCTGGTGGATATCACCAACTATGTGATGCTGGAAATGGGACAGCCCCTGCACGCCTTTGACTATGACACTTTAAGAGGCGGAGAGATAATTGTGCGCAGGGCCAAAGCCGGGGAAAAACTGGTGACCCTGGACAAGGCAGAGCGTATCCTGGATGAAACCATGCTGGTAATCGCCGACAGCCAGGTGCCTGTAGGACTGGCAGGGGTGATGGGAGGCCTGGATACCGAAGTTACAGATAAAACAAAAACTATCTTGCTCGAAGCAGCCCACTTTGCGGGCGCCAATATCCGTCGTACCAGCCGCAGTCTTGGTTTGCGTTCAGAAGCGTCTCTGCGCTTTGAAAAAGGAGTAAACGCCGCCAACCTCCTGGCTGTTCAGGGCAGAGTGGCGGAATTGGTGCTGCAACTTGGCGCCGGCAGACCGGTGGGACCGGTAGTGGATAACTATCCGGTCAAAGTTTCACCGGTGAGCGTAAACTTAAACACTGCAAGGGTGAACGAAGTACTGGCCCTGAACCTGGAGGGTGTCCAAATAGAAGAGATTCTCGCCCCCTTGGGATTCAAGCTGGAGTGGATTGACAAGGGCAGACTGCAGGTACACGTTCCCGCTTACCGGGCTGACCTGAACCTGGAAGTTGATTTGATTGAGGAAGTCGCCAGGTTGTATGGCTTTGATAAGATTTCCACCACTCTGCCCCGTGGCAACACTACACTAGGCAAGCGGAGTGTGGAACAGAAGCTCAAACTCCGGACGCGCCACTCCCTTGCAAACTGTGGCTTTAGTGAAGTTATCAATTTTAGTTTCACAGGACCCAAGGCTTTGGACAGGCTTGTCCTGCCACCTGAACATCCGTGGCGGCAGGAAATCAAACTGCTCAACCCTCTAAGGGATGAACTCAGCTTAATGCGCACCAGCCTGATTCCCGGGCTGTTGGAAACAGCGGCAAAAAACGTAAGCCGGCGCAATATGGATTTAGCCCTTGTTGAGATGGGATATGTGTTTTTCCCTACGGACAAGAAGATGAAGTCCCTGCCCAAGGAAAACTACAAAATTGGCGGACTGGCCATGGGGGTTATTCCCAAAGCCTGGAATCATCCTCAGACAGAGATGGATTTCTATTTTCTCAAAGGAGCCTTGGAGTACCTGTTTCAGGCTCTGGGCGTAGACAACTATACCTTTGCTGCGGCCGCCGACATACCCTTCATGCACCCGGGCAGGACTGCGGCGGTGCTGGTTAGAGGAAAACTGGCAGGCTTTGCAGGGGAAATACACCCTGATGTGCAGGAAAGCTATGAACTCCCTGGCAAAGTCTATATATTTGAAATTGATGGTACTCAACTGTTTGAGGCCTCCGGAGCGAGGGAGGACTTTGCGTCCATTCCCCGCTTTCCCGCAGTGACCAGGGATATGGCTCTGCTGGTGGACACTGATATTCCGGTGGAAAATGTTTACCGCTCCATTCGCAAGGCGGGAGGAAAACTGCTGCGGGAGGTCAGACTGTTTGACCTTTACCAGGGTGCCCAGGTGCCGGCAGGTAAGAAGAGCGTCGCCTTTTCCCTGGTGTACCAGTCCGGGGAGAAAACTTTGACCGACGAAGAGATTACAGCACTGCACGAAAAAATAAAAAAGACCTTGGACCAGGAGTTTGGTGCCGAACTCCGCCAATAATTGCAGGAAAAAACTTACCATTAGTCGAATTAGGGCAGAAAGTACTTGGGAGTGGAGGAACGGCCATGTCGCACGGGGACAGACGCAAAGTGTCGGTCATGATTTACGGTGAGCCTTACATGGTGCTGGGAAATGACGAGCCGGGCCGGATTGAAAAACTTGCAGTCCTTGTGGACAAGAAAATGCGGCTGATTTCTCAACGCAATCCCCGACTGTCGACTACCAAGGTTGCTGTGCTTACAGCCCTGAATTTGGCAGATGAAATGATAAGGTTGAAAGAAGAGCAGCAGGCCCTGGCTAAGCTCCTGGAAGAGGAAAAAGATATATAACCATGTCAAAATCAAAGCACCTGGGAGCAGCCCGGGTGCTTTTGACAGTAATAATTAAACACATCGGGGATTGGACAGAATAACCTATTGAGGTTAAGGGTCAGTTCGAGGCCTGAACCTGCAGCAATAAAACTGTAAACGTCTAGAGATTACGGAGTAAGCAAAATATGAATGAACAGGATATTGTCAAGATTTTAGATGAGATGGGCGACCTGCTGGAACTGACCGAAGAAAATCCCTTTAAGGCCCGGGCTTATTACCGGGGGGCCCAGGCTTTGCGTGAGAATCCAGGCTGCCGGCTGGATGACGTTGACTCTCTGCAGGAGCTTCCAGGAATCGGGACGTCTCTGGCGAATTTGATTTGTGAGCTGCAGACGGATGAAGATTCGAGTTTTTATCGGGAGTTAAAAGGAAAAGTTCCTGGGGAATTTCGCAAATTGCTGCATATTCCGGGGCTTGGCCCCAAAACCATCAGGCTAATTTTACAAGAATTAAAGCCAGCCAGCATAGCCGATTTGGAGAGGGCTCTGGAACACCGGGAAATCAGAAAAATTAAAGGATTGAGCAGTAAGACCGAGGCCAAGCTGAAGCGCGGTCTGGAGATGCTGGAAGACCGGCCCAGCAGCTTTAGCTTGGGCATAGCCCTACCGCTTGGCCGTGAGCTTCTGAGCTTTCTGGCCAAACTGCCTGCTGTAAGCCGGGCTGAAATTGTAGGGAGCACGGCGAGGGGCAGAGAGACGGTAGGGGACCTTGATATATTGGTCGGATGCGCTGATCCGGATCAGGTGGCCAGGAGTTTTGCCGCTCATCCCAGGGTGGAAAAAGTCCTGAATGACGAAGATAATCATCTGAGATGCGAAACTTGGTTCGGCCTGCCGATTGATTTGTATCTCGTATCTCAGGAAGCGTTTTCGGGCATGCTGGAGCATCTAAAGGGAGATGTGGGTCACCATGCCAAACTGCGGCAGTTGGGAAAATCAAAAGGGCTGAACTGGGGACTTATTCCCCTTGAGGCCTATGAGGAATTAGGACTGCCCGTTCTTCCGCCGGAGCTTAGGGAGGGTGGAGCGAAGCTGACTCTGCCGGAGAACTTGCTCCAATTGAGAGATATACGCGGCGACCTTCATATGCACACACGCTGGAGTGATGGCGGCTGCAGCATCTTCGAAATGGCCCGGGCCGCCCAGGCCAGGGGATACGAGTACATCGCCATCTGTGACCATACCCGGAACCTGCCGATAGCCAAGGGTCTGAAACCGGAACAGTTACAGCAGCAAAGTGTAGAAATCGAGGAGGTTAACCGGGAACTAAAGAGCATAAAAGTCCTCCACGGGACCGAGGTGGATATCCTGAAGGATGGGAGCCTGGATTTTCCCGATGAGGTCTTAAGGGAACTGGATGTGGTGGTGGCTTCGGTTCACCTGCGTTACAAACAGGGCATGGAGGCAATGACCAGCCGGATTGAGGCCGCCCTGAAAAATCCCCATGTTGATATTCTGGCCCATCCCACGGGAAGGCTGATCGGCAGAAGGGAGCCCTACGATTTGCAGCTGGAAAGGGTGTTTGAAGCTGCTGCCCGCAACAAGAAAGCGTTAGAAATCAACGCCTCTCCGTCCAGGCTGGATTTAAAGGACAAGTACGCATCCATGGCCCGAGACTGGGGAGTCCCTGTGGTCATCGATACTGACGCCCATGCGGTGGAGGAACTGGCGGATATGGAGTACGGGGTGATGACTGCAAGAAGGGCAGCTTTGGAAAAGGACAACGTGTTGAACACCAAGCCCCTGGACCAATTTGAGAAATGGCTGAACAGATAGCTTTAGCCGTGAGAAGAGGGAGTAAAAAGGTGAGAGTGCTGGAGATTTTTATTGACGGCTTTGGTCTGGGTGAGAACGATTCCTGTGTCAATCCCATTGTTGCAGGGGATACACCTTGTTTGGATACACTTCTTGCAGGACACAATTTTTGGGGTGCCTCGGCCGTTGAGACATCCGGCGCCCTGCTTCGCCCATTGGACACATCACTGGGAGTCCCGGGGGCACCGCAAAGCGCCACAGGGCAAACTACGCTGTGGACCGGGGTTAACGGCGCAAAAGCGGCCGGGCGGCATGTTAATGCTTATCCTACCGAGGTCCTGCAAAAAGTCATTGCCGAACACAGCATTTTTAAAACCCTAACCGGACTGGGGTACCGGGCGACTTTTGCCAATGCTTTCCGACCGCAGTTCTTCGAACTGCTGGCTGCCGGCAAGCGGAACTTTTCCACTTCCACTCTTACCGTCATGGCGGCGGGAGTGCCGCTGAGAACCGTGGATGATTTGGTGGCGGGCAAGGCTGTGTACCAGGATATTACCAATGACATTTTAATAGGGATGGGGCTTGAAGTACCGCGCTATACCCCGGGCCAGGCCGGCAGACACCTGGCCGCGGTTGCCCGGGAACATGACTTCACCTTGTTTGAGTTTTTCCAAAGCGACAAAGCTGGACACAAGCAGGATATGGAATGCTGCGTGGCATTGGTTGAGATGCTGGACGAATTCCTGGCGGCGGTCGTGGATAATCTTCCCCGGGAGGATTATTTGGTACTCCTCACCAGTGACCACGGAAACCTTGAAGACCTCAGGGTCAAAGGCCACACCCACAACCCTGTCCCCGCCCTGTTAATTGGGGATTACGGGCGGACGCCGTACCACAGACTAAAGAGCATTGAGGACGTGGCGCCTTTCGTGCTCAGTGTGATCACCGGGGCGGCTTAGCACCCCACAAGGGTCACCCATCAGGAGGAAAAACGCTGATTTAGGGTCAACTCTGGCAGTCAGATCAACGTTTCAGGCGGCTCAGACTTCCAGAACCGGGTGAAAATTTGTTTCGGAAGAATTCACCCTCCCTGAAGCAGCCCACTCTTCTGGGCGTCCTCTTGGGGGTGTCGCGGGGACAGGTACACTGACACTAGCTTAACTGAGTGGGGAGAGTAACTGCGGTAATACTGGCTTAAACCGTGAAATGGTGAGAGAGATTCAAGTGTCAAGGGACCTGTCCCCGTGACAATTCAAGCGACGCAATTTGCTAGGACGTCAGAACCGTCCCCGCGTCCTAGGGTGTAGAAAGGTGATTTTAAATGGATTTACCTGAGCTGCTGGCGCCGGCGGGAGGTATGGAGGCGTTGCGGGCTGCCGTGGAAAACGGGGCCGATGCGGTATATCTCGGGGGCCGGGCTTTTAACGCCAGGGCCAGCGCCGCCAACTTTTCCCGGGAGGAACTGCAGGAAGCTATTACTTACGCTCACCTGCGGGGCGTTAAGGTCTATGTTACGGTGAACATTGTAATCGCTAATACCGAACTGCCGGAGTTGGTGGACTACCTGCATTACTTATATTCCAGCGGCGCTGACGCTGTGATTCTACAGGATTTGGGGGTTGCCTACCTGGTACGGCAGGTTCTGCCGGAGCTGCCTGTTCATGCCAGCACGCAGATGGCCATACTCAATTCCCCTGGTGTGAAACTGGCTCAGGATCTGGGGTTCACCCGGGTGGTACTGGCCCGGGAGATATCCCTCCAGGATATGACGCAGATTTTTCAGGCAACAGGCGCCGATTTGGAAGTGTTTATCCACGGGGCCCTTTGCGTCTGCTATTCCGGTCAGTGTTTGATGAGCAGCATGATTGGGGGCAGGAGCGGCAACAGGGGGCGCTGTGCCCAGCCCTGCCGCCTGACCTATGAACTGGTTGACCTGGATAGCGGCGCCAAGGCGCCGGGGATTGAGGTGGGGGAACATCTATTAAGCCCCAGGGACTTGAACTTGCTGGATTACCTGGGGGACTTGGCCGGGGCCGGGATTTCTTCGCTCAAGGTGGAAGGCAGGATGAAACGGCCTGAATATGTGGCTACTGTGATTAGAAACTACCGCCAGGTGCTGGACCGGCTGGCTGAGGCTGAGAGCAAGGGAAGCAGGGAGGAACACGGGGAACTGGCCCAGATTTTTAACCGTGATTTTACGCCCGGCTACCTTTTGGAGAGACCCGGGTCCGAGCTGATGAGTTACAAGCGCCCGAACAACAGGGGAGTCATGCTGGGCCGCGTTCAGCAGTATGACAAGGGTACAGGACGGGTGCTGCTCAAGCTGGAAACAGAGCTCAGTTTGGGTGACGGTATCGAAGTATGGGTGAAAAAGGGCCGTGAAGGAGTCTATGTTAACCGGATTTGGGACCAGGGTGGAGAAATTGAAAGCGCCGGTGCAGGACAGCAGGTCTGGATCGAACTGCCCGGGCCGGTCTCGCAGGGTGACAGGATTTTCAAAACCCATGACGAAAAGCTGGTAAGCAGGGCCAGGCAGAGCTATCAGGAGGGCAAACTCAGCCGCCGGATTCCGCTCGATTTCTTGCTTTCGGGCAGGTTGGGGGAGCCTTTGCAGATAGTTTGCCTTGACCCGGACGGAAACAGGGGCGAGGCCCTGACCGGGGCAGTGCTGGAGGAAGCTGTCAAGCGCCCTTTGAGCCGGGAATACCTGGTTCAGCAGCTGGACCGACTTGGCAATACGCCCTTTGCTCTAAACAAAGTTGAACTGGACTTGCAGGGAAATTTGATTGTCCCGGTAAAAGAGATAAATGAAGCCCGGCGTCAGGCTGTGGAGGGGGTTATCTCCACCCGGCAGGAGACTAACCGGCCTACGATAGCAAGGAAAGAAGTGCAGCGGAGATTTGAGCGTTTTGCCAGTGAAAGCCATCCGCCGGTAAAACGGAAATGCCAGCTCGCTGTGTCGGTGGGGGACATGTTTTCTTTGGAGAAAGCCGCCGGTGCCGGGGCTGATATAATCTATTTCGGCGGGGACCAGTACCGCTCCAAACCAGCCATTGGGAGGGATGAACTGGCCCGGGGGATAGATTACTGCCGGGCAAGGGGTGTTATCCCGGTAATCCGGCTGCCCAGATTAGTGCACGAGCACCGGCTGAAATATCTGACCGGGTACCTGGAGAAAGCCCTGCAGGCGGGGGCGGAAACTGTGCAGGCCGCAGACCTGGGGAGCCTGGCTGTTGCCAAGGGTTACCAGGGCTTGACCGTTTACACCGATTACACGCTTAATGCATTCAACGATAGCGCCCTTTTGGCCCTGGACCGGCACGGGGTGGGGATGGCTGCTTTATCGCCGGAGTTGAGCCTGGCCCAGTTGGAGGGATTTAAACTAAGGCGGTCCCTGGCCTTTGAATTAGTGGTACATGGGGTGCTGCCGCTCATGGTCAGCGAGTACTGCGCCGTTGGGTCCTTACTGGGCGGCGGCAAGCCGGAAGGGTGCACCCGCCCCTGCCAGCGCAAAACCTTTGGCCTCAAGGACCGAATGAATTTCGTGTTTCCGGTGGAAACAGACCAGGAGTGCCGGATGCATATCTTCAACTCCAAAGAACTAAATTTGATCGAACACCTGGCTCAGATTCTGCGGCTGGGACCTGCATCCCTGCGTCTGGAACTCAAGCGGGAGGACCATGGTTATGTAGCCAAGGTGACAAAAATATACCGCCGTGAGTTGGAACATTTCCTGGCTGACCCGACAGGTTATGAGCCCGGGCAGGAGAATGTTGCGGCGCTTATGGGGCTGAGACCGGGATGCTTCACCAAGGGTCATTATTTCCGTGGTGTAGTGTAGGCCGCGGCCCATGCAGGAGAGGGGAAAAATAATGCAGAGAAAGACAATCCTGAAACTGGAGTTTCCTAAAATAGTGGAAAATCTGATGGAATGCTGCACCTTTCAGGTTAGCCGCGATAGGGCGGAAGAGCTGATTCCTCACTCTGAGTTGGCAGCGGCTGTCGAGGCCCAGCAGGAAACCAGTGAGGCTAAAGAAGTGCTGCGGCTGTATCCCACACTGCCCCTGGGAGGGATGAGAGACATTCGTTCGGCTTTGCGCAAGGCGGAAATCGGGGCAATCCTGCAACCCACGGAATTGCTTGATATCGCGGGGACATTAGGGGCCGGGCGCAGGCTAAAGAAGTTCCTGGGCGAATTGCCCAAGATTTATCCTTTGCTGCAGCAAAGGGGTACAGAGATTGGCGTGTTTAAGGACCTGGAGGAGAAGATTGGACGCTGCATCGGAGATGATGCCGAGGTCCTGGATCAGGCCACACCCGAATTAAACTCCTTGCGTCGTCAGGTGAAAGGCCTTCAGGCCAGAATCAAAGACAAGCTGGAGCATATCATCCGCAGCTCGGAATATCAGAAGGCTTTACAGGATCCGATTATAACTCTGCGGGACGACCGTTATGTGGTTCCGGTAAAACAAGAGTACCGCTCCCAGGTGCCGGGGATAGTCCATGACATGTCGTCCAGCGGCGCTACGTTATTTATCGAGCCCCTGGCAGTAGTGGAGATGGACAATGATTTGAGGCGAACTGTTACCAAGGAGAAGCTGGAAGTTGAAAGAATCCTGCGCGAGTTGACCAAGGCTGTGTCAGCCAGCCGGGATATGGTTGAATATACTCTTGCAGGCCTGGGGCATGTTGATTTTATCTTTGCCAAAGGCAAACTTAGCTCGCTCATGGATGCCGGTGAACCAAAACTTAACGACCACGGCGTGGTGAACATTATCAGGGGCAGGCACCCTTTGATCAAGGACAGTCCTGTCCCTGTCAGCCTGCATATCGGCAGGGATTTCGATACCCTGGTTATAACCGGTCCCAACACCGGTGGCAAGACCGTGACCTTGAAGACCGTTGGCTTGTTTTGTGTAATGGGCGCAGCGGGCCTGCACGTGCCGGCTGAAACGGGCACGGAAGTAAATATGTTTGAACAAATTTTTGCCGATATCGGGGACGAACAAAGCATTGAACAGTCTCTGAGCACATTTTCGTCCCACATGACTAACATTGTAAGCATTCTGGAACGGGTAAATTACAGCTCCCTGGTGTTGTTGGACGAGGTCGGAGCAGGTACGGATCCCACCGAAGGGGCCGCTCTGGCCATGGCCATCTTAAAATACCTGCAAGACCGGGGGGCCAAAACCATTGCCACCACCCATTACAGCGAGCTTAAGACCTTTGCTTATAACAATCCCAGGGTTGAAAACGCCAGCGTGGAATTCGATGTCTCCACCCTGAGGCCAACGTACCGCTTGTTAATCGGTATGCCGGGGCGCAGCAATGCTTTTGAAATTGCCGCGCGATTGGGGCTGCACCAGGATGTGGTTGGCCTGGCGCGCAGTTTTTTGAGTGAACGGGAGGTCCAGGTCGCGGACTTACTGCAGAATTTAGAGGAGACCCAAAGGGTAACGGAAGGGGACCGGGAAGAAGCAGCCCGCCTGCGACAGGAAATGGAGAGTTTGAAAAAGATCCTGGAAACAGACAAACTGAAGCTGGCTAACAAGGAAAGGGAGATCATGGAGAAGGCCGCAAGAAAGGCCGCAGACATGGTCCAGCAGGCCAAGAGTGAGGCCGATGAGATAATTTCTCAGCTCAAAACCACCCTGGCCGAGGAAAAGGTGCGCCTGCACACTGTCAATGCATCGAGAGAGAGGTTGAAAAAGCTGCAGCAGGAGTCGGAAGAATCGGCACGGCAAAATCAGCCTTTACCAGCAGGGACTCCACCGAAAAAAGTGAGACCGGGAGAACAAGTGGAGATACCAAAGTTCAAGCAAAAGGGTTATGTCCTGTCAGAGCCTAATGCCAGCGGCGAGGTGCTGGTCCAGGTAGGCATCATGAAGGTCACTCTCAGGCTGGAGGATTTGCGACCGGCTGAAGAACCGCAAAAGAGTGCCCAATCCTCAGGGGCTGGGCGGATCGGCAAAGACAAGGCTGAAGTTATTAATCAGGAACTGGACCTCAGGGGACTTACCGTGGACGAGGCTCTCTACCAGGTGGATAAATACCTGGATGACGCTATACTAAGCGGCTTGGCCCAGGTACGAATTATCCATGGTAAGGGCACCGGGGCTCTTCGCACCGGAGTGAGAGATTATCTGGCCCATCATCCTCATGTCAAAGGTTTTCGCCTGGGACAGTTTGGCGAGGGTGGCGCAGGGGTTTCGGTGGTGGAACTTAAATAAAGAAAGGCTGCCCGGGGCAGCCTTTCTTTATTTAATACTGAGGTTAGCTGAGACCGGTATGCCAAGAACTTGGTCCGGCTCATTGGGGTTGGTTGCTGTAATGGTAAAGGTATATTTACCCGGGACCGGAACCGGCTTGCCAGGGGGAGAAGTGGTTGGTAACGGAATTGTAGTCGTGTAAGCCCCCCCGGTTGTTACCTGAGCCGTAACTGTCCTAAATGGACCATTGGGTCCCGCCGCATCAATTTTCAAATTTGCCGCCCCTGATAGGCTGATGCTGAGAACCGCATTAGACTTGCCATCAAAGGTTGCGGTAAAATTGGAAACGGGATTGGCTGTTGTGGTGCCTGGATCGGGAGTACTGCCGCCAGTTGTCGGGTTGGCCGGCCCGCCGGGAGGCATATTGCATATTTGAGTGGGCGGTTTATAGGGTGCCTCATCCGGGGGCCAGGGAACATTAGCGGCGGGCCCGTCCCGGGTG
>JAJYNB010000327.1 GCA_021786555.1 Bacillota bacterium
CCAGATTAACGGCTACACCGGCCAGGCCGGGGGAGCCTTCCTGTTGCCTGGTATCCTTGCGGCAGTGTTAATCCTAATGTATATGATTCCGCGCATCGATCCCAAACGCGGTAATTTCCGCCTGATGGGCAAAGTTTACTGGCTGTTCGTTTTCGTTGTATCCCTGTTTCTCGGGCTTGTTTATACCGGAACAATCCTTTACGCTTTAGGCCTGGTACACTCCCGTTTTGTCCCGGTATCAGCCCATACCGGAGTCGGGCTTCTGTTCATTGTCCTGGGCAATTACCTGCCAAAAATCAAGTACAACTATATGTTTGGCATCCGCACACCCTGGACCCTGGCCAGTGAAGAAGTCTGGTCTAAAACCCATCGCGCCATGGGACCGCTCTGGATTGTCTTAGGAATAGCCTTTCTGTTTGCCGGGTTCCTGCCCGCCGCCTGGACTGCCTATGTCACCGTATCACTGATTCTCATTCTAGCCCTGGCTTCCATGGCCTACTCCTACATTGTGTTCAGGAATCTAAAATGAGTCAGTTGGGGACGGTTCTCCGCTGACTCACTTTTTCTTTAATCCAGTAAACCCAACGCCAAGCTTCTGGCACTCAGATGTAAGGACTAGTCCCCAAAAATATTCCCTTAAGTTCGGGCACCGGCTCTTTTCTTATTTTCCTCTTTGCTATGGTTTCGGTACTTCCAGGTGAGACTTCCTGATTTGAACCCTTGGACAAAACTGCAAACCGTTCTTACCATAACTTTTACTCCACCTCACCCGGTAGCATATTTACCAATGTTACCAAGTTGCTGAGGACCTCCCTCGAACTTAAAAGTAAGCCACCGGGGGACAGTCCCCGGTGACTCACTTTTTGGCTTTAAAATTTATCCACTCAGGCTTTCCAGGGTTCGCCCCATTGTTCTCCGAAGGCGATTTCTTCCATACCTTTGCGGGGGCGTGGATTCCTCTCTTGGTCCGGATAGCCCAGGGGAGAGACAGCGATTACTCTGAATTCCGCGGGGACCCCCAGGGCTTGTTTCATTTTTTCTTCATCAAAAAGCCCCTGCCAGCAGGTGGCCAGGCCCAGGTCCGTGGCTGCCAGGATCAGGTGTTCCATAGCCAGGCCCGCATCCAGCATGTAGAAGTCCTTGCTGTCCCAAACCTCCGACTCAGCCGGGTTGGCACACAGCGCGATGATAACTGGCGACTGCAGCAAAGCCTTTGCGCCGGGATTGGTTGGAGCAAAGACGTTGGCAACGGCGGTACGCTTCTCTATACTGGTAATCACCATAAAACGCCAGCACTGCAGGTTCTTCCAGGAAGGGGCCTGCCTGGCTGCCTCCAAAACATTGGCGATTTTCTCCGGTTCTACCGGGTCGGGCTTGTAAGCCCGGATGCTGCGGCGTTTCTTGACTACTTCCAAAAATTCCATTATTAATGACTCCCTTCTCAGCTGGTTACTGAACTACTCCCCTAATCCAGGCCACAATGTCATCAGTATTGGCGCCAGGGGTAAACAAGGCCTTGGCGTAACCCTTTTCCGTCAACTCCCGGATATCTTCCTCTGGGATGGTGCCCCCGCCCATAAGAATAATGTTATCGGCTCCGTTTTCATCTAACAACTCCTTTACCCGGGGAAAAAGGGTCATATGGGCTCCGGAGAGGACACTCATACCTACGACGTCCACGTCTTCCTGAATGGCGGCTTCCACTATCTGTTCCGGTGTCTGGTGCAGCCCCGTATAGATGACCTCCATGCCCGCATCCCGGAAGGCCCTGGCAATAACCTTTGCCCCCCGGTCATGGCCGTCCAGGCCCGGTTTGGCTACCAATACCCTTATCTTATGCTCTTCCATTCAATTCACCTCTTCCAAACTTAGAACACAGCCTTCTCTTTGTACTCACCAAAGACTTCCCGCAATACCTGGATGATTTCGCCCTCGGTGGTATAGGCCCTGACACAGTCCAGAATCCTGGGGATAAGGTTATCGGTTCCCTGGGCCGCATTGCGCAACTCCTCCAGGGTATTCTGTACCCTTATATTGTCTCTGGTCTGCCGCAGTTGTTTAAGCCGCTGCACCTGGGCCAGCTCCACCTCGGGATCAATTTTCAGCAGATCGATGCCTAATTGTTCCTCCTGGCTGAACTCGTTGACCCCGACAATTATCCGGTCCTTAGCCTCGATTTCCTTTTGGTAGCGATAAGCCGCATCGGCAATTTCCTGTTGGAAGAAGTTCTTATCGATAGCCGCGAGGACTCCGCCCAGTTCCTCTATTTTGGCGAAATACTCTTCAGAGCCCTGTTCCATCCGATTGGTAAGGGCTTCGACAAAGTAGGAACCGGCCAGGGGATCGATAGTGTTGGCCACTCCGGTTTCATAGGCAATTATTTGTTGGGTGCGCAGCGCAATCTGGACAGATTTTTCCGTAGGCAGGGCCAGCACTTCGTCCATGGAGTTGGTGTGCAGGGACTGTGTGCCTCCCAGCACAGCTGACAGAGCTTCATAGGCAGTCCTGACGATATTGTTCTCGGGCTGCTGAGCGGTGAGGGAACAGCCCGCAGTCTGGGTATGGAACCGCAGCAAAAGGCTTTTCTCGCTCTTGGCGCCGTATTTCTCTTTCATCCTGCGGGCCCAGATGCGTCGGGCCGCCCGGTACTTGGCAATCTCCTCAAAGAAATCCATATGGGAGTTAAAGAAGAAGGACAGCCTGGGAGCAAAATCGTCCACATCGAGGCCTGCCTTTATCCCCGCTTCCACATAAGCAAACCCGTCAGCCAAAGTAAACGCTAATTCCTGCAGGGCGGTGGATCCTGCCTCCCGGATGTGGTAGCCGCTGATGCTGATTGTGTTCCACTTGGGCACATAGTCTTTGGCAAACCTGAAAATATCGGTAATGATGCGCATGGAAGGTTGAGGCGGAAAAATCCACGACTTTTGCGCGATATACTCTTTCAAGATATCGTTCTGAATTGTGCCGTTCAGTTTTTCGGCAGAGACCCCTTGCTTTTCTGCTGTAGCAACATACATGGCGAGCAGGATGGAGGCCGGCGCGTTAGTGGTCATGGAAGTGCTGACCTTATCCAACGGGATACCGTTAAACAATGTTTCCATGTCCTGAAGCGAGTCTATGGCTACCCCGACCCGGCCAACCTCGCCGAAAGACCTGGGGTGGTCGGAATCATACCCCATGATGGTTGGCATGTCAAAAGCAATGCTTAGCCCCGTCTGGCCCCGTGCCAGCAAGAACTTGTAGCGTTCATTGGACTCTTTAGCAGTGGCAAAGCCGGCAAACTGCCGCATAGTCCACAAGCGGCCGCGGTACATATTGGGCTGGACACCCCTGGTGTAGGGGTATTCTCCCGGAAAACCCAGGTCCCTGTCATAATCAAAATTCACCAGGTCCGCGGGGGAATAGATTTCCTTTACCGGATCGCTGGAAACGGTCATAAACTTGGCGTCGCGCCCCTTTAACCGCCCGAACCTTTCCTGCCAGGCCTTTTGCTTCTCTTCTATTTCTTTGAGTTTATCGGTCATGTGGAAACCCCCTTACACTCAGAATCAGGTATTGCTTCAATACTCTACCCATCAAAGACGGCCAGGATGCGCCGGGCAATGGTATAAGGGTCCAGTTTGCGCTGAGCCGCATCTTCCAGCAGCTTATCCATCTCACCGCTGGCCCCCGCCTTCTGCCAGAGAAGTTCCTTAAGATAGTGTTCAACAGTTTCGGTTACCTCGGCCTTGAGCTGCTGGGCCCGTCTGTTGGCAAACAGTCCCGAGGAAACCGCAAATTCCCGGTGCTTGCTCACCGCCTCTACCAGCTCCGGGATTCCCCTTCCGTCAAGGGTAGATGTTTTCATTACCGGCGGGCGCCAGTTGGGGTTTTGGCCGTGCCCCAGGTCAAGCATGGCGCTGACCTCAGCAGCCATCTTATCTGCGCCGTCCCGGTCACATTTGTTCACCACAAAAATATCGGCAATCTCCATGATGCCTGCTTTGATAGTCTGGATACTGTCCCCCGTCCCCGGGTTCAGCACCACCATGGTGGTATCGGCCGTTGCCATGATGTCCAGCTCGGACTGGCCCACCCCTACGGTCTCCACCAGGATAATATCGCGCCCGTAGGCATCCAGAGCCTTAATGGCTTCTTTGGTGGCCCGGGCCAGTCCCCCCAGGCTCCCCCTGGTACCCATGCTGCGGATAAATACGCCCTTGTCCAGGGCATGCTCCTGCATCCTAATTCGATCGCCGAGAATAGCTCCACCGGTAAAAGGACTGGTGGGGTCAACAGCGATTACCCCGATAGTCAGCCCCTGCTTGCGGTAATAGGAGGTCAAAGAATCGGCCAGGGAGCTTTTTCCCGCCCCGGGCGAGCCGGTTATACCCAGCACAAAGGCTCTGCCCGTGTGGGGAAAAAGCTCCCGCAGCAGTTGTTCCTTATCCTGTGCATTATTTTCAATCAGAGTGATAATTCTGGCCACTGCCCTGCGGTCTCCGTCCAGCAGCCGTTGAACTAGTTCGTGCATGTTTCCTCCAGTTGCTTAAAACTCAATTCCTTCCCTGGCCTGAACTCCCGCCTCATAGTGATGCCTGACTTCCAGCACCTCACTCACCAGGTCCGCCGCCTCCAGCACCTGGGGCGGCGCATAGCGGCCCGTCAAAACCAGGTCCAGCCCGGAAGGCTTGGATTTTATCAGCTCAAGCACCTCCTCCAGCGGAAAGAGCTGATAATCGAGGGCTATGTTTACCTCGTCCAGAACCACCAGGTCATAGTCGCCTGACTTCACGGCCTGCTTTGCCATATCGAGTCCCTGCCGTGCCAGGCGCAAATCCTCCGGGGAAGGGCTTCCCTTAATTACAAAAGTCTCAAGCCCAGATTGAACAAGGGTCAAAAGCGGCAGGGCGGCAGCAATCTGAACCTCGCCGTACTCCTTGCTCCCCTTCATAAATTGCAGAAAGAAAACCTTTTTGCCGTGCCCCATGGCGCGCAGAGCCAGGCCCAGGGCAGCGGTAGTTTTCCCCTTGCCGCTGCCCGTATACACCATGACCAGGCCTTTATGATCCATCCAAACCTCTCCCTAATCTTTACCCCGCAAAATCCTGGGGTATTCTATGCGGATCTGATTTTGCGGGGACCCCGTTTAAGTCTGAGCCCAGCAGTGTGTCAAGGGGACAGGTACGCTGACAATTCCTCGCCCACCCGGTCAAGCCAGCGCTATTTTCAATGGACCTAACCCCCCTGACATTGATTCAACTTGAGCCGCTGTCCCAGTGACTCATGCTCAAACCATTCTGACTCCTGACTCCCGACTCCTGACTTCTGACCCTTAAGTCCCGCTAATAAGCTAGGGGAGGAAGATGCCTTCCGGGTCGACTTCGTGGTAGAGGATGTGCAGCTCTTCGTGGGTGGGGGGTTCGGTCTCACCTTTGACCCGGGAGACGTCCAACTGGAAGTCAACGTTGTTAAGCACATCGTTTACAGTGTAGCCCGGGTGGACCGTGTCCAGGTACATGAGGCCCGTTTCCTCGTCGAAGCGGAATACCGCCATATTGGAGATCACAGCCGAAGGGCCGCCCCGGAAGGTCTTGCCGAAGGCCTCCTGGCGGGAAACCATCTGGCCGCCGGGCCATTTTCTCACCCGCCAGCCGGGTGAAGTGATGTAATCCACTTTTTCGCGGAAACGCCGCTTCTCCTGGACCATAATAAATACGGTGCGCCGGGCCATGGAGTTGATATCCGGATTGCCGCCGCTGCCTGGGAACCTTATTTGTGGTTTGGTGTAGTCCCCGATAACCGTAGTATTGACATTGCCGTACATATCAATCTCAGCGCCGCCCAGGTAGCCCAGGTCGATCCTGCCCCGCTGCAGCTGGCCGAAGACATCGTAAAGACCGGAAGCCACCGCCGCCTGGTAAACACAGCGGGCGTCCCCCACTGAAGCCGGCAGGTGCAAAGATTTGCCATCAATAGTCCCCGCTTCGTATATCAAGTAGGAATTGGGCGCCGTGGTTTTTTGGGCCAGCATGATGGCCAGCATCGGCAGCCCCGTTCCGGCAAAAACTACTTCACCGTCATTAACTTCCCGGGCCGCAGCCACAGCCAGCAAATCGATTACCTTGTATTCACCCGGTTTGGCGTAATTCTTTTCCATCAACGAGACCCCCTTTTCGCCTCATTGCTGTACTTATAGGCGGAATTGGCCTTAAGGCTCTGCAGTCGCTTGTAGCCCAGCTTTTCCAGATAGGCGTCAAAGTCGGGCACCCCGAAGATCCATTCCTCGGCCCAGGCGTCAAAACCCTCCTGGGTACGGGTTTTGTTGTAGAAATCACGCACAAAGGGACCATCCACCTCGTAACAGCCGAAATTGCCGGTGGGGTGAGCGCCCCAGGGCTGCTGCACGATTGCATCGACCAGGTAGGGCGGGATGATGTTCTGGCTGGGCTCCCGCCTGAGGTATTCCTCCGGCACGACCTCCTCCGCCACGATAATCACCTTGTCCGCGGCCTTGATTGCCTCCTCGTCCGCATACTTTTGGCCCCACACCCGGACTGTCCCGTCTTCTCCCACCTGCTGCACATGGGCGATACAGATATTGGGCCGGGCAGCCGGCACATGAATCAAGGTACCTTCCTCAAAGAAGGGGTCTTCCACCCACTGGGCCTTTTGTCTGGGAATATTCGGGTTTGACCCGTCCCGCATAGCGTGCTTGCTCAGCATATCGTACTCCGGATTGAGAATGTCCGTGCCGCGTGAAGCCCAGGTAGGTATATAGGGAATGCCCAAAGCCCCCGCTGCCATGCGCAGGAGCATCTGGTGATGACTGTAATCTTCTGTGATTACTTCACCGTTTCTCACCTTGCGGTCCAGATTGCCCCCCAGTTTGCCAAACAATTCGTGGCCGATCCAGCAGGACTCCCAGACTTTGACACACCCCGCCCCCACCAGCATGTCCCCGTGGGTGCCTGAATTAACCTCAATCAAGTGCAGGTTCTGCTTACGTTGCCGGATAATCTCATAAATTACAGCCATAGGCCTGCGCCAAATCGTAAAACCGCTGAAGGTAATCATATCGCCGTCATTGATCATCCCTACGGCTTCCTGGACCGTGATACGTTTGCCCAATTCATTCTCCCTCCTCTGTAAATATCAGAATTATCATTTCCGCCATGGACCCTAAATATCTCTTCCAGCCCTCCCTTTTAATTCCAGATTGCAAGCTCTAAAAAAGGAGCAACTGACCTGTCCTGTGATCAATTACTCCGATTAGACTGCATTACCACTAGCAGAACGATTCCAAAGTGCCGTTTATCCCAAACCGGTTGCGGCAACCGCACGATCCGGATTTTTTGCTGCTTCATGCAAACGGCAATCGCGAACCATTCTACCAGAGCCACAAGAGCTCAAATCCGTCTAAAGCTACTTAACCAACTTACGGGCAATGACAATGCGCTGGACTTGATTGGTCCCTTCATAAATCTGGGTGATTTTGGCGTCCCGCATATAGCGTTCCACCGGGTACTCCCGGCAATAACCGTACCCGCCGAAAATCTGCACGGCGTCCGTGGTGACCTTTACCGCAGTATCCGAGGCAAACAGTTTGGCCATGGATGCCTCTTTGCCGCAGGGCAGGCCCGCCATGCGCAGGTGGGCGGCGTTATAGACTAAAAGCCTGGCTGCCTCCACTTGGGTAGCCATGTCTGCCAGCATAAACTGGATCCCCTGGAAGTCATAGATAGGCTTGCCGAACTGTTTTCTCTCTTGAGCGTAGGCGAGTGCAGCGTCCAGCGCCGCCTGGGCAATCCCCAGGGCCTGAGCCCCGATGCCGATGCGTCCGCCGTCCAAAAGGGCCATGGCCACTTTAAAGCCTTCTCCCTCCTTGCCGAGGATGTTCGAAGCCGGCACCATGGCATCTTCGAAGATCAGTTCGGTGGTGGACGAAGCGTTTAAGCCCATCTTCTTTTCCAAGGCGCCAATCTTGAAGCCGGGAGTATCCTTGTCCACCAGAAAGGATGTAATCCCGTTGGCGCCCCTGCTCTTGTCCGTAACCGCCATCACCGTGTACACTCCGGCGTAGCCGCCGTTGGTGATGAACCGCTTGGTCCCGTTCAGCACATAATAATCTCCCTGCCGTACCGCAGTGGTAGATATGCTGCCAGCATCAGAACCTGCATTTGGCTCGGTGAGGGCGAAAGCGCCGATCATCTCGCCGGAGGCCAGCCTGGGCAGGTACTTGCGCTTCTGTTCTTCAGTGCCGAAATACACAATGGGGAAGGTTCCCACCGAGGTATGGACTGCCAGAATAACTCCGTGGGAAGCGTCGGCTTTAGAAATCTCCTCTATGGCCAGGATATAGGACAGGAAGTCAGCCCCGGCACCGCCGTATTCCTCCGGGATTGGTATGCCCATGATTCCGTTCCGGCCCATTTTCTTGATGTTCTCCACCGGGTACTCATGGGTTTCATCCAGTTGGGCAGCCACAGGGGCAATCTCGCTTTGGGCGAAATTCCTGACCATGTCGCGCATCATCTTCTGCTCGTCTGTAAGCCCGACGTGCACTTTACCCGCCTCCCTTTTCTCTTCCGAAATGCCGCTCATAAACCGTCCACAGCTATCCCATTTAAGCTTCTGGAAGTATTCTGACTTCTGACTCCTGACTTCTGAATTCTCACAAATAACAATCCCACAATTTTCTACTTGCCGCTGAAGTCGGCTTTGCGCTTCTCCACGAAGGCATTCATGCCCTCTTTTTGGTCTTCCGTGGCAAAGCACAGACTGAACACTTCTGCTTCATAACTCAAAGCGTTGGTCAAATCCATCTCCAGGCCCTTATTAACTGCAACCTTGCACAAGCGTATCGCCACAGGTCCTTTGGACACGATTTTCTGGGCCATGTTAAGACAAAAGGACTTAAGTTCAGCTGCGGGAACCACCCGGTCCGCCAGGCCGATCTCCAGAGCCTCCTGTGCCCCCAGCACATCCGCTGTAAACAGCAACTCCTTGGCCTTGCCCTTGCTCACCAATCGGGCCAGCCTCTGGGTCCCGCCAAATCCCGGCACCACTCCCAAGCCTACCTCAGGCTGGCCGAATTTGGCGTTCTCAGCCGCTACCCTGATGTCGCAGGACATTGCCAGCTCACAGCCCCCGCCCAGGGCAAAACCGTTTACCGCCGCTATCACAGGTTGGGGCAGGTTCTCAATCAGGCTGGTAAGCCCCTGGCCCAGGATGGCAAATTCCCTGGCCTCCAAGGGGTTAAGATCTTTCATGTAGGTAATGTCCGCCCCTGCCACGAAGGACTTTTCCCCGGCCCCGGTTAAAATTACCACACGAGTCTCAGAATCCTTGGCAAGTGCTTGGAAAGCGTCAATCAGCTCTGCCAGCACTTCCGTGTTGAGGGCGTTCAGGGCCTTGGGACGGTTGATAGCAATAGTGGTGACAGCCCCCTCTTTTTCTACCAGTAAGTTATTGTACTCCATGCTAACTCCTCCGTTCTGTTAATCAAGCATAGGTATAGAAGCCGCGGCCCGTTTTGCGCCCAAGCCAGCCGGCCTTAACATATTTGCGCAGCAAGGGGCAGGGGCGGTATTTAGAATCGCCAAAACCCTCATGCAGCACTTCCATAATGGCCAGACAGGTGTCTAACCCTATCAAATCAGCCAGGGCCAGGGGTCCCATGGGATGGTTCATGCCCAGCTTCATCACATTATCCACCGCTTCAGGTGTAGCCACTCCCTCATGCACGGCATAGATGGCCTCGTTGATCATGGGCAGCAGAATCCGGTTAGCGACAAAGCCCGGGGCGTCATTGACCTCCACCGGAGTCTTGTCCATCTTCAGGCTCATTTCTTCAACTGCCTTGTACACCTCATCTGCTGTAGCCAGGCCGCGGATCACTTCCACCAGCTTCATTACCGGAACCGGGTTCATGAAATGCATTCCGATGACTTTTTCCGGCCGTTTGGTTACAGCGCCTATCTCTGTAATGGGCAGGGAAGATGTGTTGCTGGCCAGTATCGTATGCTCAGGGCAGACAGCATCCAGTTCTCCGAAAATCTTCGCTTTGATCTGCATGTTTTCCACAGCGGCTTCGATCACAATGTCGGCATCCTTGGCGTCCCGCAGGCTGACTGAAGTCTTAATCCGGGCCAGGATTTCATCCTTTGCCTCGGCGGTTAACTTACCTTTTTCCACATTACGGGACAGGTTCTTGTTGATAATCCCCAAGCCCCGCTGCACAAACTCATCCTTGATATCGTTGAGAATTACACTGTAGCCCGCCTGGGCGGCTACCTGGGCGATACCGCCGCCCATCTGGCCGGCGCCCACCACCATGACTGTCTTAATCATGCTTAACCCCCCGGTAGAATTTTTGGTTAGGAATTCAGAAGTCAGGAGTCAGGAGTCAGAATATTGCATTCTGATCTCCTTGCGACTTCCGATTCCAAGTACTACCCATGAATGAATCAACTGGAACCGTTCCGGACTGACTCAACAGAACCTCTTCCTCATTCTGACTCCTGACTTGCCACTTCTGACTTCTGGCAACAAATTCGCACTCGCATCCTGCTAGTGAATCACTCGGGGCCGACTCTCCATTGACTCACCTTTGAGTCAATCAGGAACTGTCCCCAGCTGACTCAAAAATCAACATTCCCCATTCTGACTCCTGTCTCCTGAATTCTGACTTCTGCTTATTAGTCCACCTGGATAAGCAGTGCATCCCCC
>JAJYNB010000407.1 GCA_021786555.1 Bacillota bacterium
GCCTGCCGTAGGTTTAGCTTAGGAGAACGAATCATAAGAGTTTGGAGGATTTGGGATGAACCAGGATAATGGCAGGACCATTGCTTCCCCCGCAGCTCAGGAGCATCCGGGGAAACGCAGGCTGATTTTGCTGGCGGTGGCCATAGGTACTTTTATGGGTCCGCTGGATTCCAGCGTAGTGAATATCGCGTTACCCTCAATCAGCAGCTATTTTCATGCATCTATGGCTACGGTGGAATGGGTTATCATGTCCTACTTGCTGATTATCAGCAGTCTCCTGCTCACCTACGGCAGGCTGGGGGATTTGTACGGGCACAAGCGCATTTATTTAACGGGTTTCATTATTTTCACCTTCGGCTCCCTGCTGTGCGGCATTGTTCCGACCATTAGCCTGCTAATCATCTCCCGCGCCCTTCAAGCCATAGGCGCAGGCATGCTTATGGCCATGGGTCCGGCGATCATCACTGAAACCACGCCGCCCAAGGAGCGTGGCAAAGCTTTAGGAACCATTGCTGTGGCAGTTTCAGTGGCTTTGACCACCGGCCCTGTAATCGGCGGATTCTTGACCAGCCATCTAGGCTGGCAGAGTGTGTTCCTGATCAACGTACCTATCGGGATTACAGGGTCTTTATGGGCGCAAAAAATTATCCCGCTGCCAAGGGCCGTGAGACCCAGCCCTTTGATATTAAAGGAGCCGTACTGCTTTTCCTCGCTCTGATCGGCCTGCTCCTTCCTCTGAACTATGCCGAAAAGCTCGGCTGGCAAAACCCCTATATCCTCTCTCTGTTGGGTATAGGGCTGGTTCTCCTGACAATCTTCATTGTCCTGGAGCGCCGCATAAAATATCCTATGGTAGACTTATCCCTGTTCAGGAATCGCCTGTTTTCCATGGGCAATCTGTCATCCCTGCTTAACTACATGGCCCAGTTTACAGTAATCTGGATCATGCCTTTCTACCTGCAGCAGCTGCGCCACCTGACTGCGGCGCAAGCTGGTATGCTGCTAATACCTATGCCTTTGGTGACCATGGTTGTGGCGCCGGCGAGTGGAACTCTCTCCGATAAGACCGACACGAGGTATGTAAGTTCCGTCGGCATGGGTATAACAGCTGCAGGCTTATGGCTTTTAAGCGGACTGCACGCTGAATCCTCTACTCTAAGAATAATTGTGGCCCTGGTCATAACCGGCTTGGGTGTGGGTATGTTCCAAACCCCCAACAACAGCGCAGTCATGGGCACTGTGCCGCCGCAGCGCCGCGGTATTGCTTCCAGCCTGCTGGCAACCATGCGCAATATTGGCATGGTTTTGGGGGTTGCCGTATCAGGAGCAGTATTCACCGGATTATTGGCATACTTTACAAAATCCCTGGCCAATCAGGGCCTGAGCGGCAGCCGGCTAACCGTTCAGGCCTTTACAGGCAGCATGCATTACACTTATCTGGTGGCGGCCGGCCTTGCCTGTTTAGCGGTGTTAACTTCACTGGTAAGGGGCCCGTTGAATGCCGGATAATTATTGCTCGCGCTGGCATACAAAGAATCGCAGGACAAACTCGGCATTGGCCTAAATGTTTGGAATCTGCCAGTCGACCTCTGTGCTGCCGATTTGGAGCAGGAACTGGTTGGCCCGGGAAAAGGGCTTGCTGCCGAAAAAACCCCTGTTGGCCGAAAAAGGGCTGGGATGGGGGGATTTGATCACAAAGTGCCTGCCCGAGTCTATGAGTTCTTGCTTTGCCTGGGCATGGGCGCCCCACAGGATAAAGACAACCGGTCTTTCCCTCTGATTCAAGGCTCTTATAACTTTGTCGGTAAAGTGTTCCCAGCCTATGCCCCTGTGGGAATTGGCAAGGCCCTGGCGGACGGTGAGAACTGTGTTGAGCAAGAGCACCCCTTGTTCGGCCCAGCGTGTAAGGTAGCCGTTGTTAGGAACATAACAGCCCAGGTCAGACTGAAGTTCTTTAAAGATGTTTTGCAGGGAGGGCGGCGGGGTGATGCCAGGCTTGACAGAGAAGCTCAACCCGTGGGCCTGGCCCGGCCCATGATAAGGGTCCTGGCCTAATATAATCACTTTAGTGTTTGCCAAAGGGGTAAAATGCAAGGCGTTGAAGATGTCGTACATGTCGGGGTAGATTACCCTGGAACGATATTCATTGATTAAGAACTTTCGTAATTCTGCGTAATAGGGTTGAGTAAATTCCTCTGATAAAACAGCCCAGTCATTTTTTAAAATTTCCATAACTCACCCGAACATAATTTTTAAGGATAAATGTCATATTCTTATTCAATTCAGGCTGGACTTTTTCCTGCAAAAACTGCGCTGCAAAAACAAGGTTTAAAGAAGCCGATTAGGTACAAGCTATTAGCAACACTTACAAAGAAAAGGGAGGAAATGCCCGTGAATAAAAAGTATGTCAGGGGGACAGGTCCCTTGACGCGGACGCCCCCTTGTTATCAGGTTGAGACCGAAAACTTGTGGGAGCATTTAGGGCAGGTGACCTGGATGTTTCCCTTACCGGTAGGCACCCGCAGGTTCTGGCCGCAGCTCTCGCACTGTACCAGCCTGTGGTCTACCAGTTTCAGGACCCGTTCTTTATCCAAACCTATCACCACATCGCTGCCGATAAAAAAGGTCGGCACGCCGCTGATGTTACGCTGCTGCAGTTCCCGCATGGCAGCGGGGTCTTCATGGATATTCCTTTCCTTAAAATGAATGTTGCTGCGCGAAAGAAACTCCTTCGCCATAGTGCAGTAGGGTCAGGTGCGGCTGGTAAAAAGAACGACTTCTTTCATTCTCAAAACCTCTCAATCCATTATGAAATTTATTCAGTTGGAGACCAGGTCAAACCCTGCCTGGAAAACCTCACTAAGTGCTATTGGATGGTGCAGAATTTCGCCCTTGGTGTCAACTTTGCTGTAGCAGTATTGGTTTAGGTACTTTACATCCAGCACCTTATAGTAATATTTAACGCTGCGGACAGCGCAGTCAAACACACCGGGCAGGTCAGTTCCCGCAGCAGACAGGAAAATTCCCCGGCGCTCCGGGCCTTCCGGCCGTGGGGCAACAGGCTTGTGAAGGATGTATTTAGTGGCCCAAAATCTTTGACCGCGGTCAACTAAGGCTTTGCCCATGGCGTTGATCCCCATGGAGAAGATCGGAGCCGCCAGAATGAGCCGGTCTGCAGTGAGCAGTTTGTCGTAAATCAGCTGCATGTCGTCTTTGACCACACACTTGCCCTCTTTGTGGCAGCCGTCACAGGCGATACAGGGCGAAAACTTGAAGCTGCGCAAAAAAATCTTCTCACAGCGTGCTCCGCCTGATTCTGCTCCCTGGACAGCATGCTCCAATAAAGTGGAGGTATTGCCCTGAAGGCGTGGACTGCAGCCTATGGCCAGGCAGTTGATTTGGGACATGGTGGTTCACTCCTTAAATACATTTCCATGATGCAATATTTTCCGCTGAAATACAAGTTATACGGTGAAACTGTTCCAGTTTTTCAATTTGCCCATCCGGCCCAAAAGGGATAAAAAATGATGGGCGGATTTTCTGCCAGCGTAACAAGTCAGGCTCTGTTTGCCAGCGGGTCAGGGGCCGGCTCGAAAGAGATTGCCAGGGGGTGGAAGATGAAAAAGGCCCTGTTAGTTTACAACCCTGTGGCCGGCAAGAAGGTCTTTGCGGCCAAACTTGACAGCCTGGTAGGATTCTTTCAGCAGCGCGGCTGGCTGTTAAGTCCCTACAGGACCAGCGGAATTGGAGAAAAGGGCTTGAAAGAGGTTTTGGATGAGGCCGCCTTTGAAGCCGTAATTGTAGCTGGGGGTGACGGCAGCGTACACCATGTGGTCAACCTGCTCTTAAGGGCAGGACTGGATATCCCACTGGGGATAATACCGGTGGGGACGGCTAACGATTTTGCCGCTCACCTGGGCCTGCCGCCTGAAGTGGATGAGTGCTGCACCATTATCGCAGAAGGCGAAACAACAAGGGTAGACATTGGCTGGGCCAGCGGCTCCTATTTTGTCAATGCGGCCAGCGCGGGCCTGCTGACCGATATCCCCCACATGACCGATGTCGGCATGAAGAACGTTCTGGGCAAATTAGCTTACTACCTGAAAGGCATCGAACAAATTCCCAATTTCCGCCCCATAGGTGTGGAAATAGTCACCAGGGATAGGCTGGTTAAGGAAGAAATGCTGCTGTTCCTGATTCTTAACGGCCACACCGCCGGGGGCTTTACCCATCTGGCTCCCAGGGCCAGCATCGAGGACGGGGCCTTTGACGTGATTATGGTCAGACCGTGCAATCTGGGTCAATTGCTATCGTTATTTGTAAAGCTGATCAAAGGAGAGCATATAAATGACCCACGGGTAGAGTACTTTCAAGCCAGCCAGGTTATCATCAATTGTTCTCAGGCAATTGACACCGATTTGGATGGGGAACAAGGACCAGGTTTCCCCTTGGAGATTAAAGTCTTGCCCCAACGCCTGCCGGTGTTCACAAAGAAATTCCGTGTCCGGCAGGAGAAAAGGTTTTAATAGGGAATAATTCTAAAAAAAGATTTTATGAAAGGAAGGATTGAATCATGAGCACTGCAACATATCAAAATTTAATTAAGGCCTTTGAAGGCGAAAGCCAGGCCCGCAACAAGTACACTTTTTTTGCGGCTGTGGCCCGGCAGGAAGGATGGCTCGAAATAGCCGAGGTTTTCGAGGAAACTGCAAAAAATGAAAAAGAGCATGCCGAAATTATCGCTAAGCTGCTGAAAATCATGGGAACCAGCAAAGACAACCTGATTACAGCTATTAAAGGCGAAACCTACGAGTATACTGATATGTACCCAAACTTCGAAAAGACCGCGCATCAGGAGGGAGAGACTGCTGCTGCCAACTACTTTAAGCTGGTACAGCAGGTGGAAGAAATGCACGCCAAGCGCTTCCAGTCTTTGCTGGACGCGCTGGAGAACAATGGTCTATTGAAGCGGGATACGCCCATCGCCTGGCGCTGCCGCGAGTGCGGCTACACCTTTGAGGGGACCGAACCGCCTAAGGTTTGCCCGCTGTGCGGCCATACCCATACTTTTTACAAACCGGTAGAATAGGGGGTTTGGGTAAAGATGGGGTTAAGGACGCCGGGCGGAAGCTCTGGCCTTTTCCATAGAGGATTACCGCCGGGGGGAATCTCATACTGTACATGTGACTTTATCAACAGACTGATTCCGGCAGATTGGGTAGAATGGAACCAGCTTTGAAAGCCAGGGGGGTAAGCAGCATGGACTTTTACCAAGCTTTATCACAGTATTATGATGACGTGTTTCCGCTGAAGGTGGAACAGAAGAACTTTCTGCGCCGTTTTATCGACCTGGAGGGGATCAAGTCTGTACTTGATGTGGGCTGCGGCACCGGTTCCTTCTGCCTGGAAGCGAGTGAGTGGGGCCTTACCTGCCTGGGCCTTGACCTGAGCCGGGAAATGATCGGGATTGCCAGGAGGAAGAGTGAAGAACGGGGCAGCCGAGCCGAATTTATGCAGGCCGATATGCTGGATTTGAGCAGCGTGCCGGGCAGGTTCGACGGGGTGTTGTGCCTGGGCAACACTTTAGCCCACCTTACCACTGAGGGCCAGCTGAAACAGGCCTTGGAGCAATTCGGCGCCAAGGGGAACAACCTTTTAATTCAGTTGGTCAATTACGACCGGGTTTTAGCGAAGAAGATCACTGAACTGTCGGAAATCCGCACAGCAGACCTGGTGTTCCGCCGCTACTACAGGCACCTGGAAAACGGGCTGATCGAGTTTTCCATGCAGCTCGAACGGGGAACGGAAAAAACCGGCGGTGTTAACATCTTAGCCCCTTTGGCCAAAGAAGGTCTGGAGCGGGCCTTTGCGTCCACCGGTTGGAAAGCGGTCAGTTGGTGGGGAAGCTTCAGTGGTGAAGTTTGGTCTCCTGACTCACCGGCTACTGTTGTGGCGGCGACATTTGGTGTAGAATAAGCGCATGACAAGCGTATAAAATTAGGGGGGGTACATATGGAGCAAAAACGCTGGAGATGTACGGTGTGCGGTTATATACATGTGGGGGATACGCCCCCTGAGGTCTGCCCGGTGTGCGGGGTTGACTCCAGCTTTTTTGAAGACGTGACAGATGATACTCCAGCGGCAGAGGATGCAGCACCTCCCGCTCCAAAAGTGGACATACCACGCGGCATCAAGCCGGCTTTGTTTAAGATATCCTATGGGCTGTACATAGTCACTTCCGTCAACGGGGACAAAATCAACGGCCAGTGTGCCAACACGGTATTTCAGATAACCTCTGAACCTGCCACAGTGGCCATCGGTATCAATAAAAGCAATTACACCCATGAGCTTATCCAGGCCAGCGGGCTGGTGGGTATTTCAATTTTGGGGCAGCAAGGCCACGACCTGGTTCGCAACTTCGGCTACCGCTCGGGACGTGAGGCGGATAAATTTGCCGGGATATCTTACCACACAGGCGGGAGCGGAGTACCTATCCTGGAGAACTGCGTCGCCTTCCTGGAAGGCAAAGTGGCCCAACAGATGGATTGCGGCACCCATACCCTGTTTTTGCTCGATGTGCTGGCAGGGGACCTGGTATCGGACAGCGAGCCCATGACCTATGCTTATTTCCGGGCGACCAAGTAAGGGTGGAAAAAAGTATGGATAAATGGCGCTGCCGGATTTGCGGCTATGACCACGAGGGTAAGGAACCGCCTGAAGCGTGCCCCTGGTGCGGCGCCCCCAAACCAGAATTTGTCCTGCTGGAATGCGCCTGGGACGGAACCTGCGGAGACGGGCCGGCTGACCGGAACGAATTATTATTGACGCCGGAAAAGGCACAAGTGCAGGGAACCAACGCAGCGGGAAACAGGGAAAACATTTTTGCCGCCCTGGGATTGGAGTATGGGTCATACTCCCGGTATCAGACACAGCTTGAGGCCTTAAACAACCCAAGGATTAACTCTGTTTTGGGTGGGTTGAAGCGCAGCCACAGGAATAATGCGGCTGTACTTATAAACGCTCTGAAGCGGTCCTTGCCGCCTGCCAGGGAAGGGTTTGCTGAGATTCTTTTGCAGCTGGAACTAAACCTGAAGTTGGCGGAGGGGGCCCAGAAAACATTCCGGGGCTTTCAGGCTGAGGCTTTGGACGAGGACGTAAAAGAGTTGTTTGATAATATGGCGCGGGCAGAGGCAGTCCATGCCGCTCTCTTGCGCAGTATTCAGGCAGAAATCATGTCTGGGACATTTCCGGTTGTGTTTTACTGCCCGGCCTGCGGTGTAGAGTTGGATTTTGGCGCAGGCGCCAAGCAGGGGATGGTGCGCCAATGCCCCGAGTGCGGGGAGGAATATGAATTGTATCTGACAGAGGGGGATTTCAAACTCCGGCGGATCAGGCAAAACCTGCCGGGATAGCGCCTATGAACAGGACGACAAAAAAATTATCTCCGGCAACGGTTCGAGAGATTCTGGAAATTCTGGGGCAAACCTACCCGGAGGCCCACTGTGAACTGAACTTTGATACTCCTTTTCACCTTTTGGTCTCAACCATTCTAAGCGCCCAGTGCACTGATCAAAGAGTAAACCAGGTTACCGCCAGGTTATTCCGCACGTACCGAAACCCGGAGGATTTCTTGCGCTTGGGCCAGGCCGGCCTGGAGGAGGAAATCAGGGAGTGCGGTTTATTCCGCAACAAGGCCAAGAATATACTGGCTACCTGTGAGATTCTGGTAAATAAATACGGTGGAGAAGTCCCCTCAACGCTGGAGGCATTGAATGCCCTGCCTGGAGTGGGGCGCAAAACAGCCAATGTGGTGGGGAGCAACGCCTTTGGCATCCCCGCGATCGCCGTAGACACCCATGTGTTCCGCGTGTCAAACCGGCTCGGCCTGGCCGAGGCTGACACGGTGGACAAGGTGGAGGCCCAACTCCGGGAGAGGATTCCCCGGCAGCAGTGGATTAAGGCCCACCACTGGCTCATCTGGCACGGCAGGAGAATTTGCCAGGCCAGGCATCCCAAGTGTGAAATTTGTCTCCTGAACACTCATTGCAGGTATTTAAAAACTTGAACCGGCGGTTCAAGTTTTTAGTTTTGGAGGCAGGAATCGGGACCTTAGTCAAGTTATTGTCGCGGTGGTGTTTAAAAATTTGCCCTGTGCCCATACTAATAGGCAGGATTAACCAAGCGGTGTAAAGAATGGAAATAGGGTATTTCCCTTTTAGGAGGTTTTGATGGCAAAAGTAGGGATTCCCCGGGCGCTCTTTTACTATGACTACTTCCCATTGTGGCAGGCTTTTTTTGAGGCGCTGGGGCACCAAGTGATGGTTTCCGATGCCACCAATAAGGGGATTCTGGAGGACGGGATAAAGCGGGCAGTGGATGAGACCTGTCTCCCGGTCAAACTTTATATGGGCCATGTGCAAAACCTGAGAGACAGGGTAGATTATCTATTCATCCCCCGCTTGGTCAGCCTGGAAGAAAAACACTTCAGCTGTCCCAAATTTATCGGACTGCCCGACATGGTCAGGGGCTGCGTGCCCAACCTGCCGCCCATCCTGGATGTCCTCGTTGATTTGACCGATAACAAGAAACTGACCCGGAGTTCCCTGCTTGAACTGGGAAAGTTATTGGGTGCAAGCCCGGCCCAGGTAGGGGGGGCATACCAAGCTGGACTGCAGGCCCATCGCTCCTACCGCGCACGCTTGAAGCAGGGTTGGAGCCATGAGGAGGGTATAAGGGGCTCCAGGCCGGAAACCCTGGCCGAACCGGAAAACCTGCTGCGGGTAGCCCTGCTCAGCCATCCGTACAATATCTGTGACAGTTGGGCCAGCAACAATCTAATGGGCAAATTAAAGAGAATGGGAGCCGCTGTGACAACGGCGGACGCCCTTTCCCTGGGATATCTGCGGCAGAAGGCCAACACCCTGTCGGAGCAAATTTACTGGACCTTCGAGAAGAAACTGGCCGGAGCGGCCATGCACTACCTGGAGACCCGGGAAGTGGACGGGATTATTTTGGTAATGGCCTTTGAATGCGGCCCGGATTCCCTGGTGACGGAGTTGATTGAGCGGGAAGTCAGGGACAAGCTGCCGGTGATGACTCTGTGCATGGATGAACATACTGGAGAAGCTGGCATAATGACAAGGCTGGAGGCCTTTGTGGACATGATTGTACGGCAAAAATCCCGCCAGGAGGCAGCGGCGGCAAAGGAGTGGGCGGAGGCGTGAAAGTTACCTTTCCCCACATGGGGACCCTATATATACCTTTAAGACTTTTGTTTACGAATCTGGGGCTGGAAGTGGTGGTGCCGCCGCCTATCAGCAAGGAAACCATGAACCTGGGGGTCAGGCACTCCCCGGAAGGCGCCTGCCTGCCCTTTAAACTCACGCTGGGCAATTACCTTGAGGCGGCGGCGCTGGGAGCTGACACCTTTTTTATGGCCCAGGGATACGGCCTTTGCCGCTTCGGCTTTTACACCGAAGTACAGCAGAAGATTATGCGCGAACTGGGTTATGACTGCAACATGGCCCTGGTTAACATCTCGCAAAATGTCCTGCAGAACCTCTTGCGCAGACTCAAAGAGCTAAGCGGCAAATCGTATCTGCAGGTCCTAAGGGCCGTTCGCCTGGCCCTGGTGGGGATCAAGGTGCTGGATGATCTGGAGAAACTGCTGTACAAGGTCCGTCCACGGGAACTGCGCAAAGGGGAAAGCACCAAGGTCTATCAAAACACCCTGGCCAGGTTGGAAAGGGCCTCTTCTGTCTCAGAACTGCGGCGGGTTGGTTCCGAGGGGCTGCAGGAACTGGCCGCCGTGAGCCAGGACCCGAACAGAACCCCTCTTCGGGTGGGAATCCTGGGTGAATTCTATGTCGTGTTGGAGCCCTTTACCAGTTCTGACGTGGAGAGGAGACTGGGTGAAATGGGAGTGGAAATCACCAAGTATCTCTACCCCAGCGACTGGGTAAGCTTCCACATGTTCATGCAATTGTTTAGAATCTTTAAGGAACACAAGAGCGCTGCTGAAGCGGCCAGGCCCTATCTGGCCTATAACGTGAGCGGTGACGGCCTGCAAACTGTCGGACAGACTATTCTCTGTGCGGAGGAAGGTTTTGACGGCATCGTCCAGTTGTACCCTTTTACCTGCATGCCGGAGATTGTGGCCAAACATTTGCTGCCTAAGGTGAGCGATGATTACCGCATTCCTGTCCTAAGCCTGGGCCTGGATGAGCATTCGGGTAACGCGGGCTTTGTCACCAGGCTGGAAGCCTATGTGGACCTGCTCAACCGACGCAAGTCGCTCATGGGACGTGAGGCGGCTAAGTAAGATGAATCGGCCGGAGGACTTTCGGGCAAATTACTTGCTGAGAAACCTCGCGAAGGAGCAGAAAAAATGGGCTACATTCAGTTGAACTTCCGGCCGGAAATCAGGGCGGAAGACCACCGCAGGCTGGAACAGACCTTGTCGAACGCCGGCATTGATGACAAGTTGGATATCGTGGTGGAGAGCGCCGACGCCCACCAAACGGACTTGCTGATGAACACCCTGCACAGCAACGGCTTTGATTATCAACCCAAGGGCGGAGGGGGGCAGGGGTATCATATACTTGCCTGGCGCCGCCCCCACTAGCGGCCAGGCCGTTGAAAAGCTTCGTCCAGCTTCGTCACCGGGCCGCCCGGCATCCTCAGCGTACGTCCAGTACGCC
>JAJYNB010000048.1 GCA_021786555.1 Bacillota bacterium
GCGGTAGAAATAGCCCTGGCGCCCATGGATGAGGCCGAGGCAAGACAATACGCATCCTCCAAGGGTATCGCCAAAGTCGAAACCCTCTAGGACAAGAGGACGCTTCAGTTCTGACGTCCTGGCAAAAAAAGTCACTTAGGGATGGTTTGTTAAAGAACAAAACGGAAGCGAATAATAGGTTTAAACAGGGATGTGCCTGTCTGGACAGACTCAAGGAGGGTTTGCGGATGATCAAAAAGATTGGGATTCTGACCGGAGGCGGGGACTGCCCGGGCCTCAACGCTGTAATCAGGGCTGTGGTCAAGTCGGCCATTGGCACTTACGGCATGGAGGTGGCAGGAATTTATGACGGGTTTAAAGGCGCGGTGGAAAAGGATTTTAAGCCTTTGAACCTGGACGCTGTTTCCGGCATCCTGCACAGGGGAGGCACTATTCTCGGCACCTCCAACCGGGATAATCCTTTTCAATACCCGGTAACTACAGACGGCAAGACTGAGTATGTCGACCTCAGCCGGCAGGTCCTGGACAATTTCCGTACGGCGGGCATAGAACTGCTTGTCGCTATCGGCGGGGATGGCAGTCTCAGCATTGCCAGGGAGTTGAACGAGCTGGGCCTGCCGGTAATCGGTGTGCCGAAGACCATCGACAATGACCTGTTTGCAACGGACTATACCTTCGGCTATCAAACCGCGGTAGAGACCGCCCGGGATGCCTTGGACAAGCTGCATACCACGGCTGAGTCCCATCACCGGGTAATGGTTCTGGAAGTGATGGGGAGGTACGCCGGCTGGATCGCCCTGGCCGCCGGCATTGCGGGAGGGGCTGATGTGGTGCTGATGCCCGAAATTCCCTATGACCTGTCCAAAGTATGCCAGGTAATCACTGCCAGGGCCAACCGGGGTAAGAAATACAGTCTGGTCATTGTGGCTGAGGGCGCCAAACCTAGAGGCGGAGAGATGGTCGTAGAAAGAATGGTTGAGGGCAGCACTGACCCGGTCCGACTTGGTGGCATCGGCAACAAGGTTGGAGCCGCATTGGAGAAATGTACGGGAATGGAAACCAGGGTCACAGTTTTAGGGCACTTGCAGCGTGGGGGTTCGCCTATCGGCTTTGACCGAATCCTGGGAACCAGGTATGGGGTGGCTGCCGTGGAAATGGCGGCTTCCGGCAAAAGCGGCATCATGGTTGCCCTGCAGGGCAGCGAAATCAAACCAGTTCCCCTGGCAGACGCAGTTTCCCAGCTGAAATTTGTTCCCTTGGAGCACGAACTGGTCCTTACGGCCCGGCGCATCGGCATCGGGTTGGGTGATTAGAGTGAATAATATAGTACACAAAAATAAGGCTGAACCCGAGGGGTCCAGCCTTAAATCTTTTCATTTAACCTTACATAACGGGAACCATAACCAGAAGGTAGAGGATCCAGCCGGTTGCGCCCAGGACCAGGCTGGCTCCGACGCGGCGTTTGGTGCACACGTCCTTATAGCAAATCCGGACCCAGAACAAAATGCTCGCGGCGAGAATCAGGACGAAACTGGCCAGCAGCATGATAACGGCTATTACATTCTGTATAATGTCGGTTCCCATAGATCAACGCCCCCCTTTTAAGCATTTTGGTTATATAAAATATAGCGCAAACCCAGGGGGGGTTCCAGCATTATCCCGCAAGATGTCAAAAGTAAGTCTTTTACAGCAGGGAAACAGCGCTTAACGGGCGGCCGCAGCCTGAAGCTGCCGCAAAGCCTTTTCGATGCGGTAGCGGGAAATCTTCAGTTCGAAGGTAACAGCACCGTCCAGCACTACCACAGGTATAATGCAGCGGTATTTCTCGAACAGGCTCTCATCGCTGGTAATATCAACTTTCTCAATTTCCAGGGAGTAGTCGGCGCTCAAATCCCGTAGCATTTTCTCGGCGTCGTCGCAAAGGCAGCAGCCCTGCTTGCCGTAAATGGTGATATGAATCATGCTTTCCTCCTCAGTGAACTCGTTTAGCTTCCGCTAAACATCGGGTCTTCGGTGGGGGACTCTACCCCCACCGAAGCAGAATACGGCGTAACCACTCCCACTTATAGAAGTGGGAGTCTTAGACGAGGATAAAATGTCAGCGGCCTTTTGCTTTGACAGGGAGACGAAAGGATGGTCTGTTTTAATTTACAAACGATTATACAACAAAAGAAAGATAATTACCAAAACCAAACCGGAGTGTTTTTGGACGCATTGGGGCAGGAACAGATCATTTATTATCGAATATGTCGAATAATAGCGAAACTTCTTGTGCGGGAAGGTGGCAGCTTGAATCTGCTGAACCAAGTGCTCAAAAGTAATATGGTGGATATCATATTCATTTATGGGCTTACGTTTTTTTTAATCGGAGTTGCCATTTATTTAAAATATATTGGGGACAGCAGCTTTAAGATGGCCAGCAGTTTGAAATTCCTGGCCTGGTTTGGCATTATCCATGGGATGGCTGAGTGGGGGGACGTATTTGTCCCTGTCCAGGCCGCCTACCTAGATTCGTATACTATATTCCTGATGCGTATCGGTCAAATGTCTATGGATGCTCTATCCTTCACTATACTTTTCTATTTCGGTGTTGAGCTCGGCAGCAAGACATTTAACTGGCGCCGGGCGGTCGTGGTAATTCCGGGGGTGGCCTTCCTTCTCTGGCTGGCTCTGTTACTAAACAACTATTATACTCTTGGCACGACGCAGCCTGAACACTGGTTGAGGCACGGCGACATTCTGGCCCGCTACCTGCTTGGTTTTCCCGGCGCTCTGGTGTCTGGGATAGTTCTTTTGGCGCAGAAGGCCGATCTGACCACCAAACTAGAACGCAGCGAGGTCTTAAAAAACCTTACCGGGGCGTCGGTATCACTAATTCTTTATGCTGTGGCGTCAGGCCTGGTGGTGCCTTCCGAGCATTTTATCTTTGCTGATTTAATCAACACGTCCTGGTTTTTTGCCACTTTCCGTTTTCCGGTGCAAATAGTGCGCACTGTGTGCGGCCTCGGCATCTTGTATAACACCCTGGGCTTGCTGAAGATTTTTGACTGGGAAAGACACAGGCGCCTGGAGGAAGCGGAAAGAAAACAGGCGGTGCTGCAGGAACGGGAGCGGTTTGCCAGGGACTTGCACGACGGCATCATCCAATCGATATATGCCATTGGGCTCAACGTGGAAAACAGTATTTTTCTGATTGATGAGAATCCTAACCAGGCCCAGACAGTTCTCTCCACTGTGATGGATAAACTAAGTGGCATTGTCAATGAAATCAGGGCTTACATTCTAAACCTGCGTCCCTTGCAACTGCAGGACAAGGGCCTGCGGCAGCGGGTTACCGACCTAATCACCGAGTTTAAGGCCAATTCCCTGATTGCAGTGGATTTCAACATGGAGGATGACCAGGCGGTTGATAGCTTGTCTACTGTAAAGGTTGATCACCTATACCATATTGTACAGGAAGCCCTGAGCAATATTTTGAGGCACGCAGCCTCAACTTCAGTAAAAGTAAAAGTGGGCTTAGACTGCGGGGAACTGCGCTTGCTGATCAGCGATAACGGCAGGGGGTTTGAACCGGCAGCAAATCCTTCCAAGCTTGACCCGGCGGCTGAACAGCAGGGTCTGCGCAATATGGCAGAACGAGTCCAAGCCATGCATGGAAATTTAGAGATTAAAAGCATAGTGGGACAAGGAACGGAAATTAAGGCTAAAATTCCACTCGAAGGGGGGCAGGGGGATGCCGGAGAATATTAAGATTTTGATTGCCGATGACCATGAGGTGGTACGGGAAGGATTGAAAGCATTACTGCAGCGGCAGCCGGAATTTGTCCTGGTCGGTGAGGCGGAAACCCCGGAAGAAGCTGTACAAAAGGCCCTGGATACCGGACCTGATGTGGTGATCATGGACATCAGGTTCCCCCAGGGGAGTGGTATTGAGGCCTGCCGGGAAATTATACAAAGTCAACCTACCAGCAAAGTGATCGTGTTGACATCTTATGCGGATGATGAGGCAGTCTTTGCTTCCATCATGGCCGGGGCCTCCGGTTATGTCTTAAAGCAAATTGGCAGCCAAGGACTTATGGAAGCAGTGCGGTCTGTATACCAGGGCCGGTCCTTACTGGATCCGATGGTAACTCAAAAGGTAATCAGCCGAATGAAAAGTTTGCTGCACGAAGAGCGCAACGAAGCAGGGCTTACTGCCCAGGAGAAGAAAATCCTTGCTCTGATGGCAGAGGGTAAAACCAATAAGGAAATTGCCGCCATGGTGCATTTGGGGGAAAAAACCGTGCGGAACTATGTCAGCAACATTCTTGGCAAGCTTAATTTAAGCAACCGGGCCCAAGCGGCTGCTTACGTTCACAAGCGCATGGATTCCGACCAAAGATAGCTTTACGGGTAACAGAATCACTGCTTAGAGACAAATGTCTAACTATGAGGACATTTGTCATTTTTTTTGTGGCGATTGTCCAAACGGCTTTGTGACGGAATCCACATGTGGGATTTACGGAGTCATGGGATAATTGTGACAAGATAGTATTTTGGTTGCTTGAAAGGAGGGATAACTAATGGCTGAACTTATGGACGAATATGGGCGCCCACAGACTCCCGGCGCAAGCGGCAAGCAGGGAGGTGTGACGCGGCGCAAATTCCTCAGTTACGGCATCGGTGGAATTGGCACCGCGATAGCCGCTGCTTTACTCTACCCTATCGTCGGCTATGCTGCTTCACCGGCTTTTAGCACCGGTAAAGAACAATGGATTGCTGTGGGCAATGTCACGGATTTCAGTCCGAATCAACCTCAAAAAGTCGAATTCAGTTACAAGAAGTTGGACGGTTGGATGACCGTGGAGCAAAAAAGCACCTGCTGGGTAGTAGCCAAGGATAGTGCAAATTTTGATGTTTTTAATCCAAAGTGTACCCATCTGGGCTGCGCCTACCACTGGGACCAAAATGAAACAAAATTCCTCTGCCCCTGCCACGGCGGCGTATATGATATCACTGGCAAAGTGCTGGCGGGGCCGCCCCCCCGGTCGTTGGACAAGGTACCTTTCAAGCTTGAGGGCGATAAACTACTGGTCAAAGGAGCCTAACCTATGAGTGTGTATGATTGGCTGGACAAAAGGCTGGATTTGCGGCCGGGCCTGGCGAAAATGTTGGACCACCCGGTGCCTACCTGGGTGAACTGGCTGTACTGTTTTGGCGGCATCACCTTTTTCTTCTTTGTGCTGCAAGCCATTACCGGAATATTCCTCATGCTATACTACGTTCCTTCCCCGGACCATGCCTACGAGAGTGTGCAATACATAACAAACACGGTGCACTTTGGTAAAATCATCCGCGGCATGCACCACTGGACGGCTACCCTAATCGTAGTCACGGTGGTAATCCATATGCTGCGCGTTTTCTGGCATGGCGCCTACAAAGCCCCACGGGAACTTAACTGGGTGGCTGGAGTTTGCTTATTTTTGCTGACCATGGGTTTCGGCTTTACCGGCTACCTCCTGCCCTGGGACCAAAAAGCCTATTGGGCAACCGCAGTAGGAACAAATATTGCCGGGTCCGTACCGGTTGTTGGCTCCTTCCTCCTTAAGCTGGCCCGGGGCGGGACCGACCTGGGAGCCGTGACCCTGGTCCGCTTCTTCGATGTGCATGTGGCTTTACTCCCACTATTCATGGTTATATTCCTGGCCGGACACTTCTTTATGATCCGCCGTCAGGGTATCTCCAGGCCGTACTAGGAGGGTAAGAAATGAGTACCAAAGTACGCAAAGAGAAACCTTTTTACCCGGACCATCTGTTCACTGAAGCTGTGGTGGCGCTTGTGGTCCTGGCGGTAGTAATGTTGTTGGCTGCTTTCACAGTCGTACCGACGGAGCCCATAGCTAATCCTACCGATACCAGCTATATACCCCGGCCGGAGTGGTATTTCCTATTCCTGTTCCAGGCTTTGAAGTACTTTCACGGTCCGGCTGAAGTGCTGGGAACATTCCTTTTGCCCACAGTATTTATTTTGCTGTTAATTCTGCTTCCCTTTTATGACCGCAACCCTGCGAAACGGTGGAGTAAGCGCCCTGTTGCCCTATCCTCTGCCTCTGTAATTTTAATCGGTGTCATAGTCCTGACTTTCCTGGCCGGGCCTGTTTCCACCGTTACCCTGTTTGCCAATCCTGCCCACGGTAAGCAGATTTATGCTGCAAAATACTGCGACAGCTGCCATTCGCTGACCGGGGCAGCCACCACAGACGGTCCGCCGGACCTGCTTCATGTGGGGAGCCGCCTGGAGCCACAGTATATATATGATCACTTTAAAAATCCTTCGGCCCTGGTCAAAAATTCCGAAATGCCCCCGGTTACAGGTCTGAGCGATAAGGATCTCAAGGATTTGACGGCTTACATGATGAGCCTCAAATAAGTCTGGCCTTTGCACACACGCAAGGGTACAGGCGGTAAAACATGGCGTAATTGCCAAAAAGGAGGACCCGAAGTGTTCAAAAACACCAAACTCAAAGTCCTGGCCATCTTCGCCGTACTGGCGTTGGCTGCGATCGTGCTTGCCGGATGTGGAAATACCACTGCAAGCTCCAGCAGCGCCGCTGACAACGGCGATCTGGCCAAAAAGGTGGACAGCCTGCAAAAACTGATGGATGTCCAACAGAAAAGTGTTAACCCCGGACTCGGCACTGTAATGATTGAATACGGCCAACGCATGGGGAAACTCTGGTACTCTGCCCAAGCCAAAAACTGGGACATGGTACGGTACCAGATTGACGAGATGAAGGAAATTCAGGAGACGGGCGAAATTACTCGTCCTGCCCGGGCCGACGCTTTAAAAGCCTTCGAGGGCAAATATCTTGATACGATTGACAAAGCTGCCCAGGCCAAAGATGCTGCTCAGTTTGAGACCGCTTACAAAGCAGCTATTGACGGCTGCAACAGCTGCCATAAATCCGCCAAGGGCAAGGCCGGCGACGGAACTGAAATCCCCACCTATGGCTTTATCAAGGTTCAGATTCCCACCGGCGACCCGACCAATGGCTTCCAGGATTACAAAGGCAACTAAAGTTCCGGCTTAATCCGACATCAGGGTTTTGAGCCGTAAGGAGGTGGACAAATTACATGGCAAACTTTTACGGCTCAAAGTACCTGGTCGTTATGAAAGATCCAAAAGGACGGAATTATATTGCCCGGGTGAAGGCTCCTAACGCGGAAACGGCTAAAATCGTCGCGGCTGAGAAATGGCCCCGGCATGCCGTTTGCACAATAAAGAAATTCATTATTGCCTAAAAATAGGGGTTTTCTTTTGCTCCTGTATTACTCTGAACAGGTAGAATGGTTAAACAAAAACCGTGGATGCTGGTTATGCGTCCACGGTTTTATGTCGTCCTTATTCGACAGATTGGTTGTTTGCCTCAACTATTTGTTGCCGGCCCAATCTTGGTAATTGATTGCTGGTTGTGCGGGTAACTAATCAAATTGTATGATTTGTTTAACGCAGAGTCATGTTCCTATAAGAGGTTAGCCCAATAACTTTTTACTTGTTTTAAAAGCATAAACAAGTTATAATGCTATCATACTAATACTTTAACGTAATAAAGCGGAGGCTCTATGTCACGAAATTTTTTGACCATAGCCCTGCCCAAGGGCAAACTGCTGGAGGACTCTGTAAGCCTGTTGGTGAGAGCGGGGATCAACTGCGGGGAGATCGATGAGGACTCCCGTAAACTGCTTTTCGAGTTTCCGGAAGAGGAGGTCCGCTGTATCATCTGCCGTCCGACAGATATTCCAACTTATGTGGAATATGGCGCGGCTGACATCGGCTTTGTGGGCAAGGATACCATTATCGAACAAAACAAAGATGTGGCTGAACTGGTAGACTTGAAATTCGGCTATTGCCGTTTTGTGGTGGCGGCGCCTGAGGAAGAACTGCCTGCCGATTTGTCCAGGTTTGAGCTGTATTCCCTCAACCATAAGCGGGTGGCTACCAAGTTTCCCCGGGTAGCTGAGACTTTTTTTGGGGCGAGGGGTATGCAGGTAGGGGTAATCAAGCTGCACGGCAATATTGAACTGGCCCCCAGGGTTGGTTTGGCGGAGATGATTGTGGACATTGTTTCTACGGGCAAGACTCTAAGGGAAAACCGCCTCAAGGAGGTTGCCCAGATTCTGGAGGCCACTACCCGGTTGATTGCCAACAGGGTGAGTTACCGCATGAAGTACCGGCGGATTCAGGAACTGCAGGACAGGCTGAAAGAACTGGTGAACGGGGAGGAAAAATAAATGCTGCGGATTTTGGACAGCGCCGATCCGGAATTAGAACGGCTGGTCAACAAGGATTACGGCGATTTGCGCGAGCTGGAAAGCCGCACTTCAGCCATACTGGAAGCTGTCAGGCAAGGGGGGGACGGGGCCCTGGCGGAACTGTCTGCCCGCTTTGACGGTGCCAAACTGGACAGTCTCCGGGTCAGCGATGCTGAGATTGAGATGGCTTATGCCAAAGTCAGCGTGGAATTTATCACTGCCCTGCGCCGCGCCAAGGCTAGTATTGAGGATTTTCACCGCAAGCAGCTGCGCCATTCCTGGCTGGAGCCGGACGAAAAAGGCAGTGTGCTGGGCCAGGTAATCAGACCCCTGGAGCGGGTTGGGATTTATGTGCCCGGTGGCACCGCCGCTTATCCTTCTTCCGTGCTGATGAATGCCGTGCCGGCTAAAGTGGCCGGGGTCAAGGAAATAGTCATGGTTACCCCAGCCAAAGGGGAGCGCGGGGTGCCGCCGGAAGTTCTGGTAGCGGCACAGGAAGCAGGGGTAAGTGAAATCTACAAGGTGGGAGGGGCCCAGGCCATTGCAGCTCTGGCTTACGGCACTGAGAGCATCGCCAAAGTAGATAAAATTACGGGCCCGGGCAACATCTATGTTACCTTGGCCAAAAAAATGGTGTACGGCCTGGTGGATATTGACATGCTGGCGGGGCCCAGTGAGATCCTGGTCCTGGCTGACAAGAACGCTGACCCGGCTTACGTGGCGGCGGACCTTCTGTCCCAGGCTGAACACGACGTGCTGGCTTCGGCTGTTTTAATCACGGATTCGCGGGAACTGCTGCAGGAAGTTATTCAGGAACTGGAAATTCAGCTCAACAGGCTCCCGCGCCAGGAAATTGCCGCCAAGTCCCTGAACGATTACGGGGCGGCCATCATGGTAAACTCGGTGGAGGAGGGCATCAGGCTGGCCAACCGGTTTGCGCCGGAGCATCTGGAACTGATGGTGGAGGACCCCTTCCGCTATCTGGGCCAGGTTAAAAATGCCGGAGCAGTTTTTCTGGGCAGGTATTCGCCCGAGCCACTGGGAGATTACTTTGCCGGACCCAACCACGTTCTCCCCACGGGCGGAACCGCCAGGTTTTATTCCCCGTTAAATGTAGATACCTTTACCAAGAAGATGAGTGTGATTGCCTATTCCGGCCAGAGCCTGAAAGAGGTCGGAAATGATGTAATATTACTGGCTGAAACCGAAGGGCTCGACGCCCATGCAGCGGCCATCAAGGTGAGGATGAGGTAAAGTGGAGTTTAGGGTTCAGAAGCTGATGCAGGCAGCAATCAGGGATTTTAAGCCTTATGAGGCTAAGGATTACCCCGGAGTAATCAAACTGGATGCTAATGAAAACCCTTTTCCCTGGCCCCAGGGACTAAAAGAAGAGATTGCAGGAAGGGTAAAGTTTAACCGCTATCCGGACCCGGAGGCCAGGGCCTTGCGGCAGAAAATCAGCGGGTACACTGGAGTCGAGGCGCCCAATATCATGGTTGGCAACGGTTCCGACGAGCTGATACAACTGTTGATGCTCGCTTTTGGCGGTGTAGGTACCAAGAACGTGGTAGCGGTGCCTACCTTCACCATGTACTCCCTGGCCACCTCCTACACGGGCGGAGATATAGCAGAGGTGCCCTTAATCAACGGTGACACCCTAGATGTCGCGGGTTTGATTGAGGCGGCCAGGGACGAACGAGCGCGCCTGGTAATCATCTGCAATCCCAACAATCCCACCGGAAACTCCTTTCCACTGGAGGAAATCAGAAAGGTCCTGGCAGGGACAGACAAGCTGGTGGTGGTGGATGAAGCCTATTTTGAGTTCTCCGGTTCCAGCCTGGCCGGGGAATTGGGCCGGTATCCCAACCTGGTGATATTGCGGACCTTTTCCAAGGCCTTCGGCATGGCGGGACTGCGCATCGGGTATTTGATGGCGGGTACCGCGGTAATTAATGTGCTGCAGCGGGTGCGGCAGCCCTATAATTCCAACAGTTATTCCCAAGCTGCCGGGACTCTGGCCCTGGATTACCTGCCCCAGTTTCAAACCCAGGTGCGGGAAATTCTGGCGGAGCGGGATAAACTGATGAACTATTTGCTGGGCTTGGACCTGGAGCGGGTCTATGCCAGTGACGCCAATTTTATCTTGTTTAAGCCTAAGAGCGGGGCGGCTGAAATCCATGCCAAACTTCTCGAGCAAAATGTTCTGATCAGGTACATGGGCTTCCTGCCGGTGGTGGGAGAAACCCTGCGGGTGAGCCCCGGGCTG
>JAJYNB010000264.1 GCA_021786555.1 Bacillota bacterium
CGCGCTGCTGGCCCTGGTCATGTTCATCGGCCGCTTTGGCGTAATCATACCGCTGCTGGCCATTGCCGGGAGTATGGCTGCCAAAAAGATATCCCCGGTCAGTGCCGGCACCTTCGAGACAAGCGGAGGTTTGTTTGCCGGTCTCCTGTCCGGCGTGATTCTGATCGTGGGAGCCTTGACATTTTTCCCGGCCCTGGCTTTGGGGCCAATAGTTGAGCAGCTGTTAATGTGGGCTGGCAAGAGCTTCTAAGGGGGAACGAGAAAACCATGAGCAAAAAGTCAGGCTTCGACCGGGCAATTCTCGTAGAAGCCATAAAAGAATCCTTCGTAAAATTAGATCCCAGGGCGTTGTGGAAAAATCCGGTGATGTTTGTGGTGGAGGTCCTGGCGGTAATAACCACTTACTTTGCCATCAGAGATGTTACTGGAGGAGCTGGCAAAAGCTTTTGGTTTGACGGGCAGATCGCCCTGTGGTTGTGGATCACAGTTCTTTTTGCCAACTTTGCCGAAGCTCTGGCTGAGGGACGGGGGAAGGCCCAGGCTGATGCCCTCAGAAAAACCAGGAGTGAAACCATTGCTAAAAAGTTAGTCGGCGGCAAAACAGAGGAGATTTCTGCTTCCCAACTGCGCAAGGATGATATTGTCCTGGTAGAGGCCGGCGATTTCATCCCCGGTGACGGGGAAGTTATCGAGGGGATAGCTTCTGTGGATGAAAGCGCGGTTACCGGTGAGTCTGCTCCGGTTATCCGGGAATCGGGCGGGGACCGCAGCGCTGTAACCGGCGGCACCAGGGTGCTTTCCGACTGGATCAAGGTGCGGATCACCGCCAATCCGGGTGAAACTTTCCTCGACCGCATGATCAGTCTGGTCGAAGGAGCAAAGCGCCAAAAAACTCCGAATGAAGTTGCTTTGACCATATTGTTAATCGGCTTGACCATCGTGTTTTTACTGGCAGTGGCTACCTTGGAGCCCTACGCAATTTATTCCGGCACAATCGTTTCCATCCCTGTGCTCGCTGCTCTAATGGTTTGTCTGATCCCGACCACCATCGGTGGCTTGCTCAGCGCCATTGGCATTGCCGGCATGGACCGCCTGCTAAAGCGCAATGTTCTGGCCATGTCCGGCCGGGCAGTGGAAGCGGCCGGGGATGTAGGAGTGCTGCTCCTCGACAAGACAGGAACTATAACCCTTGGGAACAGGATGGCCACGGAATTCGTGCCTGCTCCGGGTGTGTCTCCGGCAAGGTTGGCGGATGCAGCTCAGTTGTCTTCGCTGGCTGACGAAACCCCTGAGGGCCGTAGTATAGTGATCCTGGCCAAGGAAAAATTCAATCTGCGGGAACGGGACATCGCCGGTATTGGGGCAAAATTCATACCCTTTAGCGCCCACACCCGCATGAGCGGTGTGGACTTGCAGGGCAGGGAAATCCGCAAGGGAGCGATGGATTCTATTGCCAACTATTTACGGGAAAAAGGCTATGACATAGCTGCTGAGGTAAAAGCTGCGGTGGAGGATATAGCCAGGCAAGGTGGCACACCTTTGGTTGTGGCGGAAGGAAACCAAGCGCTGGGGGTAATTTACCTCAAAGACGTAGTCAAGGGTGGGATTAAAGAAAGGTTTTCCCAACTGCGGCGCATGGGCATCAAGACAGTCATGATTACCGGTGACAACCCCTTGACTGCCGCTGCAATTGCCGCTGAAGCAGGTGTGGATGATTTTCTCGCCGAGGCTACACCGGAAGCTAAACTAAAACTGATCCGGGAGTATCAGGGTAAAGGCAACCTGGTGGCCATGACCGGAGACGGGACCAATGACGCTCCTGCCCTGGCCCAGTCCGATGTGGGAGTAGCCATGAACAGCGGCACCCAGGCGGCAAAAGAAGCGGGCAACATGGTTGACCTCGACAGTAATCCTACAAAACTTATTGAGATTGTGGAAATAGGCAAACAACTTTTGATGACCAGAGGGGCACTGACCACCTTCAGTATCGCCAATGACGTAGCCAAATACTTTGCGATCATTCCCGCTCTGTTTATCGTAACCTATCCCCAACTGGGTGTGTTGAATATCATGGGGCTGGCTACACCCCAAAGCGCCATCCTGTCTGCGGTAATTTTCAATGCCTTAATTATTATCGCTCTGGTTCCCCTGGCCTTGCGCGGGATCGCCTACCGTCCTTTGGGGGCCAATGTGATTTTGCGGCGCAACATCTTGATCTACGGTGTGGGAGGTTTAATTGCCCCGTTCATTGGGATCAAGTTAATCGACATGATCCTGTTTGCTTTGCATTTGAGCTAACAGTACCCGGCACAGAATTAACTTTGGCAAGCTGGAAAGGGTGAAACTTCTTTATGCTTAAAACAACGGCCAGGGCCTTCATGCTATTGCTGGTCATGACCCTGATAACGGGCATTGCCTATCCACTGGTGGTCACAGGCCTGTCCCAGGCATTCTTCCCGCAACAGGCTAACGGTTCGCTGCTTTATCTACACCGCAAACCTGTAGGTTCGGCTTTGACAGGACAAGGCTTTAGCGACCCGCGCTATTTTCATGGCCGCCCTTCGGCAGCGGGTAAGGGCTATGACGCAACAAGTTCGGGTGGATCTAACTTAGGACCTACTAACAAGTCTTTTCTGGCTGCAGTGGCCGAGCGAGCAGCACTGGTGAGGCAGGGAAACGGCTTAGCGCCTGATGCCCCTGTACCCAGTGATTTGATCACAGCTTCGGCCAGCGGCCTGGACCCCGATATTACGCCTCAAGCCGCTCAAATCCAGGCGGCACGAGTGGCCAAAGCCAGGAACCTCAGCGTGGCAAAGGTTCAGGCCCTCGTGGACCAGTATACTGAAGGCAGGGAGTTTGGATTTCTCGGCGAACCACGGGTAAACGTGCTAAAATTGAATTTGGCTTTGGATTCTCTGTGAGTTGGGTGATGGCTAGATGGTAAAGGAGAAAAGGGTAGATCCGGACAAACTTTTGGCTTATCTGGAAAAAGAGGGCTGCGGCAAGCTTACGGTATTTCTGGGGGCAGCCGCCGGGGTCGGCAAAACTTATGCCATGTTGGAGGCGGCTAAGGAAAGATTGGCGGAGGGCATGGATGTGGTAGTGGGTTTAATAGAGACCCACGGCAGGGCGGACACGGAGGCAATGCTGCAGGGCTTGCCCGTGATTCCAACCCGGAGCATACAGTACAAGGGAAAGAATTTTAACGAGATGGATTTGGACGCCCTGCTGACCCGCCACGCAGAGATTGTCCTTGTAGACGAACTTGCCCATTCAAATATACCGGGTTCCCGGCACAAGAAACGCTATCAGGATGTAGAAGAGTTATTGGAATCAGGCAGCAACGTCTATGCCACTTTGAACATTCAGCACCTGGAGACCTTGAACGATATTGTCGCTCAGATAACCGGGATTACAGTGCGGGAGACCGTACCAGATCAGGTACTGGGAATCGCGTCCCAAATCCAGCTGGTGGACATACCGCCCGAGGAACTGATTCAAAGGCTGAAGGAGGGGAAAGTTTACGTCCACGGACAGGCCGGTGAGGCGATGAAAAAGTTTTTCCGCCCCGGCAACATCAATGCCTTGCGGGAATTGGCCCTTCGCTTCACAGCTCAGCGTGTGGACCGCCAAATGGAATCCTACATGCGGGTGCACGGCATTGCCGGTCCCTGGCCTACGGCTGAAAAGGTATTGGTATGTATCAGCTCCAGCCCCTTTTCAGCCCAGTTGATTCGTACTGCCAAAAGGATGGCGACCAGATTGCAGGCGGAATGGCTGGCTGTGCATGTGGAAAATCCGCGTCGGCTGCCACGCAGTGAGGCTGAGAAAGATTCCAAGGCTAAGAACCTGCGTTTGGCTGAAAAACTGGGTGCAGAGATCATCGGTCTAACCGGGGATGATATAGCTGAAGAGATAGCTGAGTTGGCTAAACAACGCAATGTTTCCCAGATTATTATCGGCAAACCGGAGCATCCCCGCTTCTGGGATTTGGTGCACGGTTCTGTTGTGGACAAAGTCATCCGGCAAAGCCAGGGGATCAGTATTCACGTCATCCCCGGGAACCACCTGCAAGGGGCTCAAAGCCATCAGGCCAAGCACAGGCCAGGGGAAAAAGGCAGCAGCCGTCAGGGACTGCGGTCCTTTCCTCTCGCACCCTATGTAATGTCCGCTGCAATGATGGCTTTGCTGACATTAATCCTCCACCCGCTGGAAACTGCCCTCGGACTGGTTAATGTAGCCATGTTCTACTTGCTGCCGGTACTGGTCAGCGCAGCCCGCTGGGGCACTGCTCCTGCTATTTTTGCCTCTGCCATGGGAGTTTTGACTTTTGACTTCCTCTTTGTCCCTCCTGTTTTCAGTTTTACCGTGTCAGATGTGCGTTATCTGATCAGCTTTGCTATCTTCATGCTGGTGGGGCTAATCACCGGAACTCTCTCCACCAGATTGAAAAGCCAGGTGAACTATTCCCGGCAGCGGGAAAGTATGGTTTCTGCCCTCTATGCTTTGAGCCGTGACATTGCCGCGGTGGACAAATTGGACGAGGTTCTGGAAAGTGTTGCCCGCAAGGTGGCTGATACTTTGGACGGTCAGGTCGTACTGCTCTTGCCTGATGAAAATAACAAGCTGGTACTGCAGCATAGCTCAGGGACGGACAATTTCCTGACTGAAAGTGAATTTGCCGTGGCTGCCTGGGTGTTTGAACGGGGACAAAAAGCCGGCAGGGGAACAGAAACCCTGGGAGCTGCCGTGGGTCTGTATGTGCCGATGGCCACGGAACAGGGGACGCAAGGGGTCTTGGGTATCCGCTTTAACACAGGGGAAGGACAATTTGAGCCGGAACGGTTGAGGTTGCTGGAAGGGTTTATCGGCTTGGCGGCAATGTCCATCAACCGCATAAAATTGACTGAACAGGCCCGGCAAGCTCAGACCTTGACCGAGTCGGAACGCCTGCGCTCCGCCCTGTTCAACTCCCTGTCCCATGACTTGCGCACTCCGCTTGCTTCAATTATTGGGGCGGTTACAGGCCTGCTGGAAGAAACCAACGCAGTGTACAGTCCGGCAGCGCGCCGCGACCTGTTACAGACGATTTTGTTTGGAGCGGAACGCATGAACAGGTTTATCAACAACCTGTTGGACATGGCGCGGCTGGAAAGTGGTTTGCTTAAGCTAAATAAAGATTGGTGTGACATCCAGGACATAGTAGGAGTGGGCATAGGACGTCTGGGCGAGCAACTGGCCAACCGGCCCGTAAACATTAATATTCAACCGGACTTGCCTATGGCAGAGGCAGATTTCGTACTGATTGAGCAGGTCCTGGTCAATTTGCTCGATAATGCTCTGAAATACTCTGAACCAGACAGCGAAATCTGCATCACCGCCCAGACATCGGGCCAACAGCTGGAAACAACCATAGCCAACCGTGGCATGGGTATCCCCGAAGCTGACTTGGTGAAGGTCTTCGACAAGTTCTACCGCCTTAATTCTCCGCTGCAGGTAAGCGGTACCGGTTTGGGGCTGTCGATCTGCAAGGAAATTGTTGAACTGCACGGCGGAAGGATCTGGGCCGCAAACAACCGGGGCGGGGGTGTAGCCATCACTTTCGTCTTACCTATCAATCCGGACTTGCCTGGCAAGGTTCCCGGGCTAAGGGAAGGTGACAGGGATGGAAACTGAAGGAGCCCGCATTCTGATCGTCGACGACGAAACCCAAATCAGGCGGCTGCTCAGGGTAGCCCTGACAGGTCACGGCTATGAGGTTGGGGAAGCCGCCACTGGGCAGGAAGGCCTGAACAGGGCAGCTGTGTTCAGGCCTGATTTGATGATCCTGGACTTGGGGCTGCCCGACCTGGCGGGTTTGGAGGTGGTGCGCCGTCTGAGGGAGTGGAGCAGGGTGCCGGTGATCATTCTTTCGGTGACGGAGCAGGAAGAGGAGAAGGTCTCCGCCCTGGATGCCGGCGCTGATGACTATGTTACCAAGCCCTTTGGCATGGGCGAGCTGCTGGCCCGCATCCGGGCGGCCCTGCGCCATGCCGCCGGACCGGGGGAGGAGCCGGTACTGGCCTTCGGCGACCTGGCTATCGACATGGCCCACCGCCATGTCAGTGTGGGGGGAAGAGAGGTTAGGCTCACTCCAACTGAATATGAACTGGTAAGAACTTTCGCCCTGAACGCAGGCAAGGTACTCACCCATAAACATCTGCTGCGCACCATCTGGGGGCCGGCCTATGAACGTGATACCCACTACCTGCGGGTGTACATCGGCCAACTGCGGCGCAAGCTGGAAAGAGACCCGTCCCGCCCCCGCCACATCATCACCGAACCAGGCGTAGGCTACCGCCTCCTCTAGGACAAGGGGACTAGGATAAGGGGACGCTTCTAGCGTCCTAGCAAAAAAAGTCGCTTTGGAGTGTCAGGGGGACAGGTCCCTTGACATTCCTAAGCTAGTGTCAGTGGAACCGTCCCCTTGACACTATGCATGCGGGTGTAAGCTAGTGTCAGTGGAACCGTCCCCTTGACACTAGGTCCCTTGACATAAGCTAGCTAGTCTTTCCTTTGGCCCTTGGGTAAGGGCAGCGCCGGGGATTTCTTTGATGCGGCAAAGCAGATTTCAACACCGGGCAGGTTTTTTGCGGATTGTGTGGAAATTTAACTTGGGTGGTGCAGAGTTCTGGAACTCGTGACCAAATCATAAGACGGGTGACAGCTATTTTTGATTGTAGAGGAGCAGGGAACATGAGTGCCAGTGTCCAAGTCGTGTTTGCGGCTGTTGTCTTTCTCGCAACCTATGCGTTAATTATCGCTGAAAAACTCCACCGCACTGTTGTGGCCTTGGCGGGGGCAGCCTTGGTTCTTATTTTTGGCGTGATTTCCCAGGACTCAGCAGTAGAGTCCATAGATTTCAACACTCTCGGCCTGTTGATTGGCATGATGCTGATAGTTGGAATTACCAGGCGCAGCGGCATATTTGAATACCTGGCGGTGAAAGCGGCCCAATTTGCTAAAGGCGATCCCTGGCGCCTGATGCTTTATTTGGCGACAGTTACCGCCGTCACTTCGGCCCTTCTGGATAATGTAACAACAGTTCTGCTGATTGTGCCGGTCACCTTTTCCATCACCGCTGAACTGGACTTAGACCCCATGCCCTTTTTAATATCGCAGATTCTCGCTTCGAATATCGGCGGGACATCCACCCTAATCGGAGACCCGCCCAACATAATGATTGGCAGCGCAGCCGGTCTGGGCTTTATGGATTTTATCGTCAACCTGATCATCCCAATTGCCCTGGTCTTCGCTGTCAATATGCTGCTGTTAAGACGGATATACGGTGGTAAAATGTCGGTGACTGAGGGCCTTAAACGAAAACTTGCTGGGCTGGATGCCGCCCAGCAGATTAAGGACTACAGACTGTTAAAGAAATCCCTGACCGTACTTGGACTGACAATTTTGGGCTTTGTGATGCACCAGGCCCTTCACCTGGAATCGGCCACAATTGCTCTCAGCGGCGCCACTTTGCTGCTTGTGGTCACACGGGAGGAGCCTGAGGATGTACTGCTTACGGTTGAGTGGCCGACCATTTTCTTCTTTGCCGGGCTGTTTGTTGTGGTAGGGACGCTTGATCATGTCGGCATCATCGAATGGGTTGCCAGGCAATCCCTGGCGGCGACCGGCGGGGCGTTAAGGGCATCCACTATGCTCATTCTCTGGCTGTCAGCCATCGCCTCGGCCTTTGTGGACAACATCCCCTTTGTCGCTACCATGATACCTCTGATTCATAAAATGGGGGAACTCGGGGGAATAACCAATCTCCGCCCCCTGTGGTGGGCCTTGTCCCTGGGGGCATGCCTGGGGGGAAACGGTACCCTGATAGGGGCGTCAGCCAACGTTACTGTTGCAGGGCTGGCGGAAAAGCAAGGGGTAAGTATTTCCTTCAAAGGATTTATGAAGGTCGCCTTTCCCCTGATGCTGGTCTCGATAGCCATATGTACGGTTTATATCTACCTGGTGTATCTCTTATAGATGGTTGGAGTCTGCCCCAACTTACCCCTGAAAGAGTTTAAGCTGAGTTATGAGGTAGAAAGTCTGCCTTTGATTCGTAGGGATTTCTAGGAGTAAATTTACCCGGAATTTGAAGAAACTTTCCTAAATACAACTTAAAGATTCAACAAAATTTAACTAGGTTAGCATACTTCGACAATTATCTGACGCCTAAAGCTATATAATAATTATGACAGTCTTATCCTGTATGCTTACCATGTGGTTTACTCATGTAAAAACGGATACTACCATTTCAGTGGGGTGAAAGGTATGAAACAACTGCATAAAGCGCTAATTATCTTGGTCGGTATTTTTATGCTGACGCTGATAGGCAATCCTATTGTACACCGGGATACCTCGCTCCAGTTCCCGCTTAACTCTGTTTTGCGCCAAACCGGTATTGCCAATCCCAGTGCGGAACAGGTTGAGGTTATTGTGCAAAAAGAGCCTCACTATGGATCACAGGTTTTGCTGCAGCAAGTGGGAGGGATACTGGTAGCTGAACTGCCATTGATTAATGGGTTTGTCGCCAAGGTGCCGGTGGCAAAACTCGGGGAGTTTAGCCATCTAACCGGTGTGCGGCAGGTCTCACTGAATCAGCCGGTTGCATCCGCCGCTAAACAGGATTTTGCCGATGTCAATAAATTGCTGCCCAAAAAGAAAATTGGCAAAGACACGGAGTTCAAACCAGCAAAAAAGTTACATAATATATTCCGCCAAATGGTTCAGGCTGACGGTTTGAAGGAAAAGGGCAAAGGGGTTACCATAGCTGTTTTGGACAGCGGCATTGGTAAAGACTCTTTTAGCACCTCTGAAATCAACTTGCTTGATTCTGTAGCTATCGACCCTGAGGCTACCACCGTAAATGACCTCTACGGCCATGGAACTCATGTGGCGGGTATCATCAACGCAAAAGGACCCAAAGAATTGACTGGGATTGCGCCGGAGGCAGGCCTAATCAATGTCAAATTGGGCGATGACAGCGGCGAGGTCACTGAAGCCGATTTGCTGCTGGGCCTGGAATGGGTGCACGATTTTAAAGATGCTTATGGCATTAAGGTTGTCAACCTTTCCGTCTCTTCCAGTGTATCGCAGGATTACCTGGATAGCCCTATCGATGCCGCTGTCGAGGAGCTATGGCTGAGTGGGGTTACGGTGGTAGCAGCCGCTGGAAACGATAAAGTTGACACTTCAGATGTGAATTTCGCACCGGCCAATGATCCTTTCGTTATTACAGTGGGGTCTGTGGACGGCAACGGAAAGGACAAGGCTCAAGAGGCGGTACTGTCGACATGGTCCAAACGGGGTATTACCCCCCAAGGTATAGCGAAGCCTGATGTAACAGCGCCGGGAGTCGATATTATTTCCCTTCTGCCGGAACAAGATGCTGAATTGGCTACTGAGCATCCGGAAGCAATGATCGACGGGAAGTACTTGCAAATGAGCGGCACATCCATGGCTACCCCGGTTGTGAGTGGCGCGGTCGCCCTGATGTTGGAAGCAAATCCATCCCTTACCCCTGACCAGATTAAGCAGATTCTCATCTCTACCTCAATCCCGTACGAGAATATGGTGGCCTCAGCCGGAGTCATCAATGCTAAGAAAGCTGTGGAGGCAGCCCGAGACCTACATCGGCTGGACTCAATTATTACTCCGGGGTATAATGTCTGGCCCTTGGCAGAGTGGGTAGGAGATCAACAGTTGTCTTTTGAGTTCACCAAAGCCTCGTGGCGCGACCTGGCCTGGACCAAAGCATCTTGGAGGTATCTGGTCTGGACCAAGGCTTCGTGGAGGAACACATGGGATGAATAGCCACCTTGAGACGGTCAAATAGGATTTAAACACTGGAAAGCAGTCTTATTAGACTGCTTTTTCGGCATTGGCAGCGGGGAGGGCATTGGCGTGGGGCAACCCAAAGCGGTCAGATACTATATTATGGCTCATGTGGTTATCGCTATGTGCATCGTGTATGCGGTTTTGCGACTGGGAAGCTTCGACATATCCTATTCGCGCCTCCTGCCTTTTATCATCTTTGGATTTTTGTTTGAGATTTTGCGCTTAAGCGCATTCACACTGAATAACGAGGAATTTGCCATCTCTGCCGGGGCAGCTGTAATTATGGCGGCAATTCTATTATTCAACCCGGTGGAGATAGTTTTATTCGCCACTTGTTATGGCATCTCCATCGTTCTCTTTCCTCGCCTTACCAGTATTTATAAAACAGTGTTTAACGTAGCGGAGACTATCAATGTTACACTTTTCGCTTATTTTGTTTGGCATCTGCTGCGAACAAGCCAATCAATCTTGGATTATCACAATATAATTCCGCTAGTGCTCACTATGTTCGTCTTTGTTCTAACAGACCTCCTGGCAATAACCGTGGTTATTTCGCTGGCTTCAAAAACCAGCTTCTTAAGCATATGGAAAGAATCGCTCGATTGGGTTATGGTTAGCTATGGCTTGATAGCCTTCATCGGCCTAATCTTGGCGGCAGTGTATGAAGAATTTTACTTGT